>CAXTVB010000088.1:0-10431 GCA_964247555.1 uncultured Sphingomonas sp.
GAGGCCCGGGATCCGCCCCGCCGGATCGACGGGACGCAATTCGACCCCGGACCCGGCGAACGCCGACAGCATCGCCTCGACCGCACCGGCGTCCTCCGCCCGCCCGATATGCAGCGAACCCAGCGGATCGAGAAACCCGCCCGCGCGCAGCACCGGCCCGGACGCGGAGGTCAGCGGCTGGATATCGGGGCCGCCATAGGTTTCGGACCAGAAGGCGGCGGACCGCCCCGTCGCATGCATGCCCGGGAGCGACTCCGATTCGAGCAGCAGGACGCGCGCGTGCGGCGCGAGCGCCGCGGCCAATGTCGCGCCCGCGATCCCTGCGCCGACGATCGCGATGTCGTACGTCATGCGCGTGGCGCCCGCGCATCGAGGAACGCATCGATGGCCGCCAATGCGCGGTCGCGGACCGTATCGGCCTCGCGCAGGATCTCGTGCGCGGAGTCGTCGCCAAAGCGGACGACGGTCGCGTCGGCCATCCGCCCCGCGATCCGCCGCGCCGCGCGCGAATCGACCAGCCCATCGCGGTCCGCCAGCACCATCAGAACCGGTACGCGCATCGTCGCCATCCGGGGATCGCGCTCCACCGCCGCCGTCGATGCGAACGCCTGCGCCAGCCACGTCCAGCTCGGCGGACCGAGCCGGAGTTCGGGGCAATTCTCCAGCCAGAATTGCTCGTCGGCATAGCGTGCCGTGTCGTGCGTCAGCAGCGCCTGGCGCGACAGCCGCGATCCGGGCCGCTCGCCCTCCTTCCAGGCGGCACGGGCCGGATCGCCGCGCCCCGCCAGCCGGCGTGCGACCCAGCCGCCCAGCGCCGTGCCCAGCGGGGCCTTCAAACCAAGCATCGGCGCGACGAGCACCGCTGCCTGCGGATCGATCGCGCCCTCCACCAATGCCCGGTGGACGAGGTGCCCGCCCATGGAATGCCCGAGCAGGACATGCGGTCCCGGACCGGTCGCCCACTGCGCCCAGAACGCGGCCAGATCGCGCATCAACAGCCCCAGGTCCGACGCATGCCCGATTCGCGGATTCGGCCCCAGCCGTCCCGACCCGCCCTGCCCGCGCCAGTCGAACGCGGTCAACGACCAGCCGGCGCCCACGAAATGTGCGAAACTTTCCAGATATTTCTCGATGAAATCGCCGCGCCCGGTCTGGAACAGCAGATGGCCGCGTTCGCCCGTCCCCGCCCAGTCGAACCGGCGCAGCGGCCAGCCGTCCGGCGCGACCCAGGTCGAAAGCTGCGCGCCGGCGGGAATGACGCGGCGATCGAGGACGCTGTGCTCCATCGAGTCACGGTTACGGTTTCATAAGCCCTCCCGTCTAGGACGATCCGCCATGCATGGGTTTCTTTCCTTGATGGTGCCGTTCGTCGCGCTCGTCGCGCTGCTCGTGTGGGCGGGGCTGGAGGATATCCGCCACCGTGAGATCGCCAATTGGAAGACGGGCGCCATCGTCCTGATCGCGCCGTTCTGGTGGTGGGCGAACGACCTGTATCTGTGGCCCGATATCGCCGTCCAGATCGCCTTGGCGATCGGCGTATTCGCGGTCTTCGCGGCCGCATTTCATTTCGGCTGGATGGGCGGCGGCGACGTGAAGCTGATCGCCGCGCTAGCGCTGTGGCTGCCGTTCGGGGGGTTCGTCGCGATGCTGGTCGCGATGTCGCTGGCCGGCGGGGCGATCACGATCGCCATGCTCGCCGAGCAGCGATTGCGTCGCAGCAAGGGCGATATCGAAATTCCGTACGGCGTCGCGATCGCTTTTGCGGCGATCGTCACGATCCACGAACCGATCCTTAACCAATTATCGTGATGATTAACGTCGATTTCATCCCCGAATAGCTCGGAAGGCCTGTTGAGAAATGGATAGTCGCAAGCTCGTACTCCTGGTCGGCGCATTGTTCGTCGCCGGGATTACCGCGTTCTTCGCGCGATCGATGATCGCAGGCAGCGCGGTGCCCCGCGCCAATGCGTCGATGGCCGTCGTGATCGATGGCCCGGAAGTGCTGGTCGCGACCCGCGCGCTGCCCGTCGGCACCATCCTCGACGCGACCGCGCTGAAATTCCAGCCCTGGCCCAAGGAACTGGTCGACAACGCCTATTATCTCCGCGCCAAGACCGATCTCCATTCGCTCCAGGGCACCGTCGTCCGCAACGCCATCACCGCCGGCCAGCCGGTCACCCAGGGCGCGCTGGTCAAGCCCGGCGATCGCGGCTTCCTGGCCGCCGCGCTCGGCGCCGGCATGCGCGCCGTCACCTTCCCCGTCTCCACGCAGACCGCGGTCGCCGGGTTCGTGTTCCCCGGGGATCGGATCGACCTCGTCCTGACGCAGTCGGTCAGCGGCGGCGGCGATGGTTCGCCGCTGAAGGTATCGGAGACGGTCCTGCGCAACCTTCGCGTTCTTGCGACCGATCAGCGCACCGACAATTCGGTCGGCGAGGACGGCAAGACGCAGGTCAAGACCTTCGGCAACGTGACCGTCGAGGCGACGCCCAAGATCGCCGAGCAGATCGCCGTCGCGCAGACGGTCGGATCGCTGTCGGTGTCGCTCCGGTCGATCGCGGACAATTCCTCGCAGCTGGAGGAAGCCATCGCATCCGGCCGCGTGAAGGTGCCCGCAGGCACCGACGCGAAGGCGGAGCGCGCGATGCTCGCCCAGGTCGTCGGCCAGCCGCAAAGCGGCGCCAGCACCTTCGCGACCGGCGCCGACATCTCGCGCTTCCAGCGCAGCTCGGTGCCCGGCAAGGCAGGCGCCTTCGGCGCGCCCGGAACGGCCGCGGTCAGCGGCCCGCACATGCGGATCGCGCGCGGCAGCAACGTCGATGTCACACCGGTGGACGCCAAAGGCAATCTGATCACCACACCGCCGGTCGCGCCGATGCCGGGGCAGACGATGCCCATGCAGAATTCGATGCCGATGCAAAACACGATGCCACAAATCGCAACCGGCGCGCCCGGGGGGAAGAACTGACATGCCGATCCCAGCTTTCCTGCACCGGTCGCTGACCGCGGGCGTCGCGACGGCCCTGGTCGTCGGATCCTGCGCCGCGGTCGCCGCGCCGCCGCCCGTGCGACCCGGTCGCGCCGGCGTCCGCCAATTGCCGCCGACCGCGCAGCGCCCGACGCGCACCGTGCTGTTGTCGATCGGCCAGGGCGAACTCATCAACCTGCCCGTGGCGGTCAGCGACATCTGGGTCTCCGCACCCGACGTCGCGGACGTCTATGTCGACAATTCGCGCCGCATCCATCTGTACGGCAAGGCGTCCGGCGAGGCGACCGTCTTCGCGACCAGCGCCAGCGGCACCGTCGTCTATTCGGCCAATGTCCGCGTCAGCCAGAACATCACGTCGATCGACGCGATGCTGAAGGCGGCGATGCCCGACGCCACTATCCGGATCATGACCGTCGGCCAGATGGCGGTGCTGACCGGCACCGTGGTCTCGCCCGAGGATTCGTCGCAGGCCCAGCAGCTCGTCGCATCGCTCCTCAATCCCGGCGTCGATGTTACGGCAGCCAACGCACAGTTGAAGGTCGTCGTCATCAACCGCCTGAAGACGGCGACGCCGCTACAGGTCAACCTGCAGGTCCGCATCGCCGAGGTCAGCCGATCCTTCGTGAAGAATATCGGCGTCAATCTGCAATCGTCCGATACCACCGGCGGGTTCAAGTCGGGCATCGTGCAGGGCCGTGCGCCAAGCACGCAGTTCTGCGCGGGCCAGCCGCTGTTCACCGGCTTTACGTCGGTCTCCGGCGGCACCAATCCCGTTACGGGCGCGCCCGTCACCTGCCCCGGGTCGCTGCTGACGCAGGTCGCCAACGGTACCACGCTGGGCGCAGCGGGCAGGTTTCTAGGATTGAACCTGATCGGCGCGCTCGACCTTGGCGAAACCGACGGCCAGGTCACGACGCTCGCCAACCCCAATCTGACCGCGCTGTCCGGCGAGACCGCCAGCTTCCTGGCCGGCGGCGAAATCCCGATCCCGATCAGTCAGGGGCTCGGCGCGGTTTCGGTCGAATATAAGCAATATGGCATCAGCTTGGCCTTTACGCCGACCGTCTTGTCCGATGGCCGCATCTCGCTTCGCGTGCGGCCCGAGGTCTCGCAGCTGTCCTCCGCCGGCTCGGTGACGCTCAACGGGACGCAGATCCCCGCACTCACGACACGTCGCGCGGAGACGACGCTCCAGATGGGGTCGGGCGAAAGCATGGTCATCGGCGGCCTGATCCAGAACGACCAGGAAAATTCCATCCAGAAGACGCCGGGCCTGGGCGACGTGCCCGTGCTCGGCTCGCTGTTCCGGTCGAACGGATGGAAGCGCAACGAGACCGAGTTGATGATCGTGATCACGCCATATCTGGTCAGGCCGATCCGCAACCCCGGGGATGTCGTCCTGCCGACCGACGGCGCCCAAGCGCCGACCGATCTCGGCCGCGTGTTCAAGGGCGACCTGGGCGGTGGCATCACCGGCGGCAAGCGTCCCGTCCCGACGATGGCGCCCAGCGCGCCGCCCTTGTCGATCGGTGCCGCGGCGCCGGTTCTGCCCGCCCCGCGGCCCGAGGCGTTCCGCGATCCCGATCCGAAAGCGGTCGTGCCCAAAAAGGGTCAGCCCGCCGCCATGCCGGGCTTTTCCGAATGATCCGCCCCCATATCCCCCATCGAGGATCCCGTTCCATGACCTTGCGCCTTCTCCTGCTCGGTTCGCTCGTGCCCGTATCGCTGCTCGGCGGGTGCATGGGCACCGAAAACCGCGGCGTGGAATCGGTCCACCAGGCCGTCGTGACGCGTAACGACTATGCGCTCGACCTCGCGACCGCCGGCAATGGCTTGGCTACGGGCGAACAGCGACGGCTGGTCGGCTGGATGGCTGCGCTTCACGTAGGCTACGGCGATCGCATCGCGGTCGACGACGCCGGTGCACCCGCCGTGCGGGTCCGCGAGCAGGTCGGCACCGTCCTTGCGGGCTACGGATTGCTGCTGAGCGACGACGCGCCGGTCAGCGCCGCGCCGGTCACGCCGGGCACGGTCCGGATCATCATCAGCCGGATGAAGGCGACCGTTCCCGGCTGCCCCGACTGGAGCCGGGACGAGAGCCACGAATTCAACAGCAATACGTCGTCCAATTATGGCTGCGCCACGAACGCCTCGCTGGCGGCGATGATCGCGCGACCGGAGGATCTCGTCCACGGACGCTCGTCCGATACGTTGCCCGACGCGGTGTCGTCGGGGAGAGCGATCGTCAGCTATCGGCAGATGCCGAACACCGGAACGCAAGGTTTGAAGTCCGAAAGCACGGGAGGCAAGTGATATGAACGCTCCCTGGAAACCCGCCGGCACGGCACAGCGCGATCCGTTCGTCGCCTATGTCTGCGACGACAACACCGCGGAGACGATCCGCCCCATCGCGACCGAGCTCGGCTGGTCGCCGGACAAGGTCTACAAGGGCGGATTGCGCAACGCGATCCAGTCGCTGTCGGTATCGGCCAGCCCGCTGATCCTGTTCGTCGACCTGGCCGAATCGGGCGATCCGCTGAACGACATCAACGCGCTGGCCGAAGTCTGCGAACCCGGCACCGTCGTGATCGCGTCGGGCCAGGTCAACGACGTCCGCCTGTACCGCGACCTGGTCGCGAGCGGGATCCAGGACTATCTGCTGAAGCCGCTGCATCCCGACATGCTGCGCGAGGCGTTCAGCCACGCCTATGCGATGTTGAATGCGCCCAAGGCCGCGGACCCGGCAGTCGACCAGCCGCATTGTGCGACCGCGGTCATCGGCGTGCGCGGCGGCGTCGGCGCGTCGACGGTCGCCACGTCGCTGGCATGGCTGCTGTCGGACAAGCATGGCCGGTCCACGGCGTTGCTCGACCTGGACGTCCATTTCGGCACCGGCGCGCTGGCGCTCGACCTGGAACCCGGGCGCGGCCTGACCGACGCGATCGAGAATCCGAGCCGGATCGACGGCCTGTTCATCGAACGTGCGATGGTGAAGGCGTCCGAGAAGCTCGCCGTCCTGTCCGCCGAGGCGCCGATCAACGCGCCGATGATGACCGACGGCGCCGCCTTCTACCAGTTGCAGGAGGAAATGCGGGCGGCGTTCGAATGCACCGTCGTGGATCTGCCGCGCGGCATGCTGGTCCAGCATCCGCATCTGGTCGGCGAAGTCCAGGTCGCGGTCATCGTCACCGAACTGACGCTGGCGGCGGCACGCGACACCATCCGCATCCTGTCCTGGCTGAAGACCAACGCGTCGCAGACCTCCGTCATCGTCGTCGCGAACCGGATACACGCAAGCGGCCAGCTGGAGATCAGCCGCAAGGATTTCGAGGGATCGATCGAGCGCAAGATCGATTTCGCGATCGCCTTCGACCAGAAGCTCGCGGCGCAGGCCGCCAAGCTGGGCAAGCCGTTCGCCGAGGCGGGGAAGAACGCGAAGACCGTCCTGCCGCTCGTCGAACTCGCCGAAGGGGTCGCCTTGGTCTGTTCGGGCGATGGCGCCGGACCGTCGGGCAAGCCGCGCGCCAAGGGCGGATCGCTGATGGGCAAGTTCGGCGACATCAAGTCGCTGATGGGCAAGAAGCCCAAGAAATGACGCGCCCGCTGTCGGAAGGGGCCACCCGATGAACCTGATGCCGCTTGTGATGATCGCGATCGGTGCGGCGGTCGTGCTCGCGATGATCCTGTTCGCGTTCGCCGGGCCGTCGCCGGCGCGCGCGCAGACGCGGCGCGTCACCGCGATGCGGCTGCGCCATGTCGAAGGCGCGATCGTCGAATCGCAGATGCGGCGGATCAGCAACAACCGCGACACGAAGATGGATCTGGCTTTCGGTCGCCTGCTGCCCAACCCGGCGTTGCTGGCGAAGCGGCTGGCGATGACGGGGAAGAACTGGACGGTCGGCAGTTACGGGATCGCGACCGGCGTCATCGCGCTGGTCGTGCTGGTCGCGATGACGATCCTCGGCATGCCGATCCTGTTCGCGTTCTTCTTCGGGCTGTTCGTCGGGGTCGGCCTGCCGCATTTCGCGGTCGGCTATATGATCAAGCGGCGGATCGCCAAGTTCACCGCCAAGTTTCCCGATGCGATCGAACTGCTCGTCCGCGGACTTCGCTCCGGCCTGCCGATCTCCGAGACGATCGGCGTCGTCGGCCATGAGGTCGATGGTCCGGTCGGCGAGGAGTTCCGCATGGTTTCCGACAAGATGAAGATCGGGAAAAGCATGGACGCCGCGCTGCAGGACACAGCGGATCGGCTCGGCACGCCCGAATTCCAGTTCTTCGTCATCACGATCGCGATCCAGCGCGAGACCGGCGGCAACTTGGCGGAAACGCTCGCGAACCTCGCCACCGTGCTTCGCATGCGTGGCCAGATGAAACTGAAGATCAAGGCGATGTCGTCCGAATCCAAGGCATCGGCCTATATCATCGGGTCGTTGCCCTTCATCGTTTTCATAATGATCTACATGATCAACGGCACCTATATGCAGACCTTCTTCACCGATCAGCGGCTGATGATCGGCGGGATCGGCGGTCTGTGCTGGATGGGCATCGGCGCGTTCGTCATGGCCAAGATGATCAACTTCGAAATCTGACTCGGGACGGAACGGCATCATGGGCGAGACGGGTGGACCGAAGATCCTGGGCATCGATGTCCTTTGGGCGGCGACGATCCTGTCGGGCGTCGCCGCGTTCGCGGTGATGTTCGCGATCTACACCGTCATGAGCGTCCGCGACCCGATGACGAAGCGCGTCAAGGCGCTGAACGACCGGCGCGAACAGCTGAAGGCGGGTATCACCGCCTCGACCAAGCGCCGCGCCAAGCTGGTCCAGCGCAACGACACCGCCGACAAGATGCGCGGCGCGCTGCAGTCGATGAAGATGCTGCAGGACAGCCAGGTAAAGGCTGCGCAGATCAAACTGATGCAGGCGGGCATCCGCAAGAAGGAATGGGCGGTCGCGGTCATCTTCGGCCGGCTCGTCCTGCCGATCGTGTTCGGCGGGCTGATGCTCTATGTCGTCTACGGCACCGACATGTTCGCGGATTACAGCGCGCTCAAGCGGTACGGGATCGTCGCGCTCAGCTTCATCCTGTCGTATAAAGCGCCCGATATCTATCTGAAGAACAAGATTACGAAGCGGACCGATGCGATCCGTAAAGGTCTGCCCGACGCGCTCGACCTTCTCGTGATCTGCGCCGAGGCGGGTCTGACCGTCGATGCCGCTTTCCACCGGGTGTCGCGGGAATTGGGCCGCGCCTATCCCGAACTGGGCGACGAATTCACGTTGACCGGGATCGAACTGGGTTTCCTGACCGAACGGCGCGCTGCGTTCGAGAATCTCGCGATGCGGGTCAAGCTGGACGCGATCAAGGGCGTGGTGACGACGATGGTGCAGACCGAGAAATACGGCACGCCGCTTGCCTCCGCGCTGCGGGTGCTGTCCGCCGAATTCCGCAACGAACGCATGATGCGCGCCGAGGAAAAGGCCGCGCGGCTGCCCGCGATCATGACGGTGCCGCTGATCCTGTTCATCCTGCCCGTGCTGTTCGTCGTCATCCTCGGGCCCGCGGCCTGTTCGATCAGCGACGCCTTCAAGGGTGGCGTCGGGCACTCGTAAGCGGACATTTGGGGAAACCGGATCGCCGATCGGTCGTTGTGCAGCCGTAACAGGAGGCATTTCGATGATGGCATTCACCGCGACGCAGTTCGCGATCCTCGGCCTCGTGCTGGTGGCCGGTTGGCTGCTCGGCCTGGCCAGCCACCCCGGCGGACGCAAATGGCGGGAGCGCTATGCATCGGAGCGCGATGCGCACGCGGCAGCCCGGAAGGACGCGGATGCACGCGTCGCCGCCGAGAAGACGCGCCGGACCGAACTGGAGCGGGAGAACGACCGGTTGCGGAGTGCCGCGCCGGTGACCGCCCAGACGATCGCGCCGCGCACCGCACCGCGTGCCGTCGCCGCGGCACGGCCGGCGTATCCGGTCGGCGAGCGGCGGGGGTGGTTCGATTTCGGGCCTCGTTCGTAACCGACTGCCATTCCGCCAAACCCTCTGTCACCCCGGCCTTGAGCCGGGGTGACGAGGGGTGTTGACCCGGCCGATAGGACGTGGCCCGGCCGATAAATTCACCTCGCCGCCTTCAACGCCGCCTGCGCGGCTGCCAGTCGCGCGATCGGCACGCGGTACGGCGACGCGCTGACATAATCGAGCCCGACGCTTTCGCAGAAATCGATCGATGCCGGATCGCCGCCATGTTCCCCGCAGATACCGAGTTTGATGTCGGGCCGCGTCGCCCGGCCGCGTTGGGCGGCGAGCTTCACCAGTTCGCCGACGCCCTCGACGTCGAGGCTGACGAATGGGGCCTTCGCGTAGATGCCCTGATGGACATAAACGCGCAGGAACCGGGCGGCGTCGTCGCGGCTGACGCCCAGCGTCGTCTGCGTCAAATCGTTGGTCCCGAACGAGAAGAACTCGCCGACCTCCGCGATCTCCCCCGCCCGCAGTGCAGCCCGGGGTAGCTCGATCATCGTGCCGACGAGATATTCGACCGAGGTCCCGCGCTCGGCGAACACCGCCTTCGCGGCCTCGTCGACCACCGCCTTCATCAGTTCCAGCTCGCGCCTGGTCGCGACCAGCGGGATCATGATCTCCGGGATCGGCGCCGCCCCGGATTTCGCGGTGACGTCGATCGCCGCCTCGAAGATCGCGCGCGCCTGGATCTCGTAGATCTCCGGATAGGTCACGCCCAGCCGGCACCCGCGATGGCCGAGCATCGGGTTGAATTCGTGCAGTTCCGCGGCGCGGCGCTTCAATATCTCGACATCGACGCCCGCCGCCTTGGCGACGTCGGCGAACTCCGCCTCCTCGTGCGGCAGGAATTCGTGGAGCGGCGGGTCGAGCAGCCGGATCGTCACCGGCAGCCCCGCCATCACCTCGAAGATCGCGGCGAAATCGGCGCGCTGTTCGGGCAGCAGCTTGGCGAGCGCGGCACGGCGGCCGGTCTCGTCCTCGGCTAGGATCATCTGGCGCACCGCGGTGATCCGCGATCCTTCGAAGAACATATGCTCGGTCCGGCACAGCCCGACGCCCTCCGCGCCGAAATCGCGCGCGGTCCGGCAGTCGTGCGGCGTCTCCGCATTGGCGCGGACCTTCAGCCGCCGGACCTCGTCGGCCCAGCCCATCAGCGTCCCGAAATCGCCCGACAATTCGGGCTGCACCGTCGGCACCGACCCCGCCATGACCTCGCCGGTCGCGCCGTCGATCGTCAGCGTGTCGCCTTCGCGCACCTCGCGCCCGGCGACGCGCATGATCTTCGCCTTCGCGTCGATCGACACGCTGCCCGCGCCGGAAACGCAAGGGCGTCCCATGCCGCGCGCCACCACCGCCGCATGGCTGGTCATCCCGCCGCGCGCGGTCAGGATGCCCTTGGCGGCGTGCATGCCGT
>CAXTVB010000089.1:0-8820 GCA_964247555.1 uncultured Sphingomonas sp.
CGAACTTCTTCACGCCCTGCATCAGGCCGATATTGCCCTCCGAGATCAGCTCGGACGTGGGCAGGCCATAGCCGCGATAGCCCATCGCGATCTTCGCGACGAGTCGCAGATGCGACGTCACCAGCTGCGCCGCGGCTTCGGGATCGCCATGCTCCTGGAAGCGCTTGGCGAGCATATATTCCTGCTCGGGTTGGAGCAGGGGAAATTTCTTGATTTCAGCGAGATAGCGATTGAGCCCGGCCTCGCTCCCAAGCGCGGGGATCGTCGCGGGGACGTTGCTGCGGGCTGGCATGGTTCTCTACTCCCTCTTTGGTCGTGCCGCACTGCGGTACGAACCTGCGTATCTATACGTGAAGCTGACTGAACAGTTCCTGCATGTCGACCGGCATTTCGCTTTCGAACGCCATCGCAACCTGCGTTATCGGATGGATGAACCCGAGCCGCGCCGCATGCAAGGCCTGCCGCCGAAACCCCAGCCTTTCCAATAATGCGCGTTTCGCCCCGCCCGAGCGACCATAGACCGGATCGCCCAGCAGCGCATGGCCGATCGACGCCATATGGACTCGGACCTGGTGGGTGCGTCCGGTCTCCAGCCGGCATTCGACGAGCGCCGCACCCTGGAGAGGTTCGATCGTCCGGTAATGCGTCACCGCGCGCTTGCCGCCTTCGACGATCGCGATCTTCTTGCGGTTCTGCGGACTGCGCGCGAGCGGGGCGTCGACCTTGCCGTTGGCAGGCGTGGGGACGCCCGTGGTGATCGCCTTGTAGCGGCGGTCGATGCTGTGGTCGTGGAACTGGCGCGCCAGCCCTTCGTGCGTGCGGTCGGTCTTGGCGGCGATCATCAGGCCGGAGGTGTCCTTGTCGATCCGGTGGACGATCCCCGGCCGCGCGACCCCGCCGATCCCCGACAACGATCCGCGGCAGTGGTGGAGCAGCGCGTTGACCAGCGTGCCGTCGAGATTGCCCGCCGCGGGGTGGACCACCAGGCCCGCGGGCTTGTCGATGACGATCAGGTGTTCGTCCTCATAGGCGATGACGAGCGGGATTTCCTGCGCTTCGTTGTGCGCGGGGGTCGGGTCGGGCACCGCGACCGCGAAGACCTGGCCGCCCAGCGCCTTCTTCGCCGAATCGCGCCAGGCCAGTCCGCCGAGCGATACGGCACCGCTGGCGATGAGGACCTTCAGCCGTTCGCGCGACAGGGTCGGCACCGCATCCGCCAGCGCGCGGTCCAGCCGCCAGCCGTCTGCGGCCTGCGCGATCGTCGCCTCGATGATGGAAACCCCCCGGTCCATGGGCTAGCGATGTGGCGATGGACGTGGCGATTTCAAGCGAGCTGCTGGCGCGCATCCTGGCCGAGGCGGCGGCGACCCCGGATGTCGAGGTCTGCGGCCTGTTGCTGGGCTGGGACGGCCGCGTCGAAGAAGCGCGTGCCTGCCGCAACGTCGCGGCCGATCCGTCGCAGACCTTCGAGATCGATCCCACCGCGCTGATCGCCGCCCACCGCGCGGCGCGCGACGGCGGTCCGGCGATCCTGGGCTGCTACCATTCGCATCCCTCGGGGCTGGCCGTGCCCTCGCGGCGCGATGCCGGGGACGCGGCGGCGAACGGGTGGCTGTGGGCGATCGTGGCGGGCCCGGACGTGCAGGTGTGGCGGGCGGTTGCTGACGGGGCGCTGTGGGGGCGGTTCGAGGCGGTTGGTGAAGCGCGGTGAGGGCGGGGCGAGGGGCGTAGGCGGGGAAAGCGATGGGAATAGCGGCCTTCCCTCGCTCGGCCGGGTTTCCCGAATACGATGGTAGATCGGGAAAGGTCTGCATCGCCTAACGCGATTGCGGCTATCCGCTGGCCTGACACGCGCCGGCGTGTGCTTCGGCTGCAAGGACGCCCTTTAAAACCGCGTCTGATCTGCGCTGTCCGTAGCCGTGGCCGTAAGCGGAAGACGTGATAGCAACCACAAGATGGCACGCTGGAATGACGTAAATCTTGTTTCCGCCGTTGCCCGATGCGAACGACACCGGAAGGGGATGGCCCGCAATCTGCTGCACCTTTCGATACCAGAAATAGCCGTACTGATCGGCGTAGGGATCATCGGCCCCGATGCTGACGCGCGGGGCGAGCATCGCCGCGATCCAACTGGCGCTGACAATTTGGCGGCCCTGAACCCGCCCGTTGTTGCGGACCATCTCCCCGATGGAAGCAAGCTCTCGCGTGGTCAGGGAAAGGTTGCCCTGACCCTTCGTCATGCCGGAAGCGTCGCTCTGCCACTCCCAGCGCGCGATCCCAAGGGGCCGGAACAGGCGAGCCCGCGCAAAGCTGCTCATCTTCTCTCTGGTCGCCTCCGCGACCACCACGCCGGCCGTGTAGGCCGTCGCCGAGTTGTAGCGATAGCGCGTGCCGGGAGCGTCGGCCGATGGCACTTGGCGGACGAAGGCCATAGGATCACCCGACGCATCCATCCGATCTTCGTTACCGGGCGAAGCAGGATCTTCATCGAACGCCGCTAAGCCAGAGCGCATCGACAACACGTCGCGGAGAGGGACAGCGCCGATGGCGCTGCCGGACGCCTCCCGCCAGTACCGCGACACGGGCTCATCAACCGAACTGATCGCGCCGCGATCGATGGCGATGCCTATCAGTAGGGCGGTGATGCTCTTACCGGCTGAGCGGATATCGTGAAGCTCGGTCGCAGATGCTCCGTTGTAGTATCGCTCCGCAACGCGGCGACCATCATGTACCACGACGACGCCGCGAAGGTCGGGATGCTCGTCGCGATCCCAGTTCGCCAGAACTGAATCTAGTTCGGGTCGCCCGGATGCGGGCGCGGAGGCGGCTAGAACCCCTGCAAGCGCGATAAGCCCGAACGCGACACCGACCTTCATCCTACCCCACCCCAATACAGCCTCGCCCTATGGCTAGCATCGTCGCCTAGTGGCCGTCAGCCCCTTCCCTCTGAACGAACGTCCGGTGGGACAACGCGCTCGCACCGCGCGCCGCGGGCTCCTTCCGAACCGTGTTTTCCCAAATCCTGTTCCCGATACCGTTTTCCCGAAACTGCGTGTTGGTTACGGAGAAATGGGAATGCATCGAGCGCCTGGAACGGGCGGTGTTGCGGTCGGGCGTGGATCGATTGCGGGGGGGAGCGTTGCCGCGCCCCGACATTCCCGCTGTCCTACAAACCGGTGCCTGTGCGATGTCCACGCCATGCGAACCGGCACCGATCAGCAATCTGCCCGCGCCGCGTCCGACGCGTCGAGCCGTTCTTTTCCTCGAAGTGGGAAGGGCGGTGGCAACCCTCCACTTCCTCCACTTCCTCCACTTCCACCACGTCGTTGCAAACCGCGACGGCCCCTGCCGATCACGCCGTCCGTCGTGTTTCCCAAACCCGCGTACCTTCGCGAGCAGCGTTTCCGGCGCGTACGTGGCGTGTGGTTCGTCCACTTCCGAATGCGTTTCGTGCAATCGCCACGCAAATCTTGCGCCCGCGACTCGCGCGCGTCACAAGCGGCGCTCGTTTTCAGGAATGCTCCATGTCCGTAAGTCCCGTCGATTTCGCCAGTCTCTTGTGTTCGCGCTTGTGCCACGATCTGTTGTCGCCGGTCGGTGCGCTGAACAACGGGCTGGAGCTGCTGGCGGACGAGACCGATCCGGCGATGCGCGAGCGGTGCATGGACCTGCTCGCCGAAAGCGCGCGGACATCGGCGAACAAGCTGAAATTCTTCCGCCTGGCGTTCGGCGCGGCGGGCGGGTTCGGCGAGATGGTCGATGCGCGCGAGGCGAAGACCGCGATCGAAGGGCTGTTCGCGGCCAACAAGCGGCTGACGCTCGCATGGATGGTCGAGGACGAGGTGCTGCCCAAGGCGGCGATCAAGGTGCTGCTGAACCTGGCGATGATCGCGGGCGATGCGCTGGTGCGCGGCGGGACGCTCGACATCGGCGGCGAGAGCAATGGCGGGCAGGTCGAGATCGCGATTAAGATCGAGGGCCCTCGCATCCTGCTCGACCCGGAACTGCGCCGGACACTGGTGGAGGGCGAGGGCGCCGAGGGCGTGACCTCCCGCGCCGCCGCCGCGTATCTGGTCCATACGCTCGTCGGCCAGGGCAAGGGGCGCATCCAGGTTTCGGAACCGGCGGATGCGGTCATGATCTTCGGCGCGATCTTCAGCGCGGATGCGGCGGTCGAGTAGAAGGGGCGGATAGAAGGAGGGCGGGTAAACGCGCTCTTAACCCCAACCGGTGCAGAGCGGTGCCAAGCCATAGACGCTTGGGAACCCATGGACGATCTGCTTCAGGAATTCATCGCCGAAACCCGCGAGACGCTCGCGGCGCTGTCGGGCGAGATCGTGGCATGGGAATCGATGCCGGCGGACCGGTCGCGGCTCGATTCGATCTTCCGCTTCGTCCACACCGTGAAGGGCAGCTGCGGCTTTCTCGACCTGCCGCGGCTGCTGCGGCTGAGCCATGCCGCCGAGGACGTGCTGGCGTCGGTCCGCGACGGCGTACGCGTCCCCGACGCGGCGCTGGTCAGCGCGGTACTGGCGATCGTCGACCGTATCGGCGAGGTCGTGGAGGCGATCGACGCCGGCGCGCCGCTGGACGATTCGTCCGAGGATCTGCTGATCGCCGCGCTGGCGGAGGATGCCGCCCCCGCCGCGCCGGTCGCGCAAAGCCTGGTCCCGCGCGCACCGACCCGCAGCATCCGCCTGAACGTCGATCTGCTCGACCGGATGATGAGCGGGATGTCCGACATGGTGCTGGCGCGCAACGAACTGGCGCGGCGGCTGCGCGACGAGGTCGTCGATCCGCGCGTCGAGACGGCGCTGGAACGCCTGTCGCTGACCGTCGCGGAGATGCGCGACACCGTCACCCGCACTCGCATGCAGAAGATCGAGGCGCTGTTCTCCGCCTTGCCGCGCATGGTGCGCGATACCGCGGGCGAGCTGGGCAAGTCCGTCGCGCTCGAGATCGACGGCGCGGACGTCGAGCTGGACCGCGAGATGATCGAGATGATGCGCGATCCGCTGGTCCATATCATCCGCAACGCGGTCGACCACGGCCTCGAATCGCCCACCGATCGCCGCATCGCGGGCAAGCGCGATATCGGCCGATTGTCCGTATCCGCCCGACAATCGGGCAACCAGATCCTGGTCGAGATCGCCGATGACGGTCGCGGCATCGACGTCGGCGTCATCGCCGCGAAGGCGGTCGCGCGCGGTTTGTATACCGAGGCGCAGGTCGCCGCGATGGACGATGCGCAGAAGACCGAACTGGTGTTCGAACCCGGACTGTCCAGCCGCGACACGGTGACCGCGACATCCGGACGCGGCGTCGGCATGGACGTGGTGCGCGCGAATATCGAACATATCGGCGGCCGGATCGTGCTGCACAATCGCCCGCGCCAGGGGCTGACGATCGCGATCCAGGTCCCGCTGACGCTGTCGATCCTGCCGACGATCGTCGTCGGGGTCGGCGGCGAACGCTTCGCACTGGCGCGGCAATCAGTGGAGGAGATCGTCAAGCTGTCGGGCACCGCGGTGCGCGTCGATACGATCGGTGGCCGGTCGGTGGTGACGGTCCGCGGGCGCCGCCTGCCGCTGGTAGACCTGGCCGGGCTGCTGGGCGTCGGAACGCCGTCGGCGGAGACGCTGGCGATCATATCGACCCGGGACGGTACCTATGCGCTGGCGATCGAGGCGGTGCTGGATACCGAGGAACTGGTGGTCAAGCCCGCCGCACCCGCGGTGATGGCGACCGGGCTGTACGCCGGCCAGACGCTGCCCGACAGCGGCCTGCCGATGCTGCTGCTGGACGGCGCGGGGATCGCGAAGCTGGCAGGGCTGAGCTTCGACCAGGTCGTGGCGGAGGAGGCCGAGGTCGAACAGGCGGAGGCGCCGGGCGTCGCCGCGTTGCTGTTCGACGATCTCGACGGACGCCGCCGCGTCATCCCGCTCGCCGCGATCGACCGCGTCGAACAGGTCGAGGCCGCCGCGGTGCGGCACAGCGCCGGACGCCTGCGAATCGCGATCGGCAGCACGCTGATCGCACTGCATGCGGTCGCCGATCATTCGCTCCGCCCCGTCCTGACCGTGCTGCGGCTAACCGATGGCCGGTCGGAGATCGGCTATGCCATCACCGACCCGATCGAGATCGTCGCGTTGCCCGCGCAGATCGCCAAGGCGACGGGTAAGGGTCCGATCGCCGGCGTCGTCTTGATCGCGGGCGAACAGGTCGAACTGATCGACGTCCACGCGATGTTCGCGGGCGAAGCCAGCCCGGTCGTCACCCGCTCCATCTGCCTGTTGAACGACGATCCCGGCGGCTGGATGCGCACCTTCCTGCAACCCGCGCTGGAGGCGAGCGGCTATCGCTGCGTCACCGCATTGGCGGACGGGGAAGAGGCGACCGTCGCGCTGGCGATGGAAGGTGCGGCGGATACGCCGGGCCTGCCCACGCTTCGGTTGCGGCGCGATGTCGGCCAGCACGGCGCGGACGACGACAGCATCTACCGTTACGACCGGGTCGCCTTGCTCGACGCCATCGCCGCACATGTCCGCACCGGAAAGGCCGCCTGATGGAATTGTTCCTCATCGCCCGCATCGCCGGCCGCTGGGTCGCGATCGAAACCGGCCAGGTCGAGTCGGTCGTCGATCTGGGCGAGATCGTCGCGGTGCCCGCCGCGACCGCAGCGGTCCGCGGACTGGCGGCTTTGCGCAGCCGGGTCGTGACCGTGGTCGATACCGGTATCGCGCTGGGCGTCGCTCACATGCCCGCCGACGCCACCCGCGCGGTGATCACCTGGATCGATGGCCATCATTATGCGGTGCTGGTCGAAGCGTTGGAGGACGTTCGCGAATTCGTGCGCCAACCCTTGTCGCGCGGGCTGGTGCTGGGCAGCGGCTGGACGATCATCGGCACCGGATTGATCGAACGCGACGGCGAACCGCTGCTGATCGTCGATCTCGGCGCGCTGATTCCGACATTCGCCGCCGCCGCTTAACGTCGCGCTTACGCTTTGCTGTCACACACGGCGTCACCTACCGGGGAAGAGCATTCCATGAAGACCTGTCTTGTCGTCGATGATTCCAAGGTGATCCGAAAGGTCGCGCGCCATATCCTCGAGACGATGGATTTCGCGGTAAGCGAAGCCTGCGACGGGCGCGAGGCGCTGGACGCGTGCCTGTCCTCCGCCCCCGACGTCATTCTGCTCGACTGGAACATGCCGGTCATGAGCGGGATGGATTTCCTGCGTGCGCTCCGCCAGTCCACCATCGCGAAACGGCCCAAGGTGGTATTCTGCACGACCGAGAACGGGATGGCCTATATCCGTGCGGCGATCGAGGCGGGGGCCGACGAATATGTCATGAAGCCGTTCGACCGCGATACGCTGGAAAGCAAGCTCCAGATCGTCGGCATGGCCTGATCCGGGTCGGACGATGGCGTCGGTTGCCCCTTCCTTTCCTGACGATACGCCCCGCGATCACCGGTCGGTCCTGATCGTCGACGATTCGGCGGTCGCACGCTCGATGATCGCGCGCATGGTCGATGCGAACGATCATTATGTGGTCGCCGGATCGGTCGCGAACGTCGATGCCGCCTTCACCTTCCTGATGCGCGCGCGCGTCGACGTCATCCTGCTCGATCTGCAGATGCCCGGCGTCGACGGGCTGACCGCACTCCCCGATCTGATCACCGCAGGCCGCGGCGCGAAGGTCCTGGTCGTGTCCACGACCACCAGCGACGGCGCGTCGGCCACGGTGCAGGCGCTTGCGCTGGGCGCCGCGGATACGCTCGTGAAACCCGGTCTGCAGACGACCGCGGCCCGGTTCGCGGACCTGCTGTCCGAACGGCTAGACCGCCTGTTCGACATCGACATACCCACCACGCGTCCAACGACAGAGGCCAAACCCGAACCCGCGCTGCCGCGCGCCACGGCCACCTTGTCGCAGCACGGCGCGTTCGACATCATCGCGATCGGCGCGTCGACCGGCGGCATCCACGCCCTCAGCCTGTTGCTGCGCGAAATCCCCGCATCGCTGCGTGCGCCGATCCTGGTGACGCAGCATCTGCCGGCGACGTTCATGTCGCATTTCGCGGCGCAGCTGGCGGTGCTCGGCGGTCGGCCCTGCGACGTCGCCACCGATTATATGCGCATCCGCCCCGGCCGGATCGTCGTCGCGCCGGGGGATCGTCACATGAAAATCGTGGCGCTGACCGACGGCGCGGCGATCCGCCTGATCGACGATCCCGCCGTCAGCGGTTGCATGCCATCGGTGGATCCGATGTTCGACAGCATCGCCGACGTCTTCGGCACCCGCGCGCTGGGCGTCGTGCTGAGCGGGATGGGGCGCGACGGGTCGATCGGCGCGGTCAAGCTGCACCGGGCCGGCGGCACCATCCTGGCGCAGGACGTCGCAACCTCGGTCGTATGGGGCATGCCCGGTGCGGCGGTGGCCGCGGGGGTCGTCGAAGCCACTTTGTCGCCCGATGCGATCGGCCGATTGATCGCGGAACGGACCCGGCCATGATTCACGACCCTATCCTGGTGTCCAGCGCCTCCACGACGACGGTCAGCGTCCTGACCGCCCTGCTGGAGGCGCGGACCGGGCAGCAGATGGCGTCCTACCGGTCATGGCGGATCGATACCGTGTTGAAACCGCTGCTGCGCGACCGCGGGCTGACATCGGTCGATCAGCTCGTCGGGCTGCTGCTCGACGGTTCCGAACCGGCGGTCGGCGATGCCATCGTGGATGCGCTGTTGAACCAGGAAACGTCCTTCTTCCGCGATTCGCAGGTGTTCGATCTGATCGTCGAGGCGGTGTTCGAAGA
>CAXTVB010000089.1:8830-10430 GCA_964247555.1 uncultured Sphingomonas sp.
GCCGCGCATCTGGTGTGCCGGATGCTCCACGGGGCAGGAACCGCTGTCGCTGGCGATGGTGTTCGCCGAACGCGCCGAGGAAACCGGCAAGCGTCCGCCGGAAATCGTCGCAACCGACGTCTCCGCCGCCGCCATCGCGCGCGCGAAGAGCGGGCGCTATACCCAGTTCGAGATCCAGCGCGGCCTGCCGATCCGGCGGATGATGCGCTGGTTCGACAGCGACGGCGTGGACTGGACCGCGAACTCGGCGCTGACGAATGCGGTGCGGTTCAGCCGCCACAATCTGCTCGGCGGCCGGCCGCTGCCCGGACGGTTCGACATCGTATTGTGCCGCAACGTGCTGCTGTACCTGGCACCCGACACGAAGGTGACCGCATTCGCCGGGATCGCCGCCGCGATGAACCCCGGCGCGACGCTGGCATTGGGCGCGGGCGAGACGGTCATCGGCCAGACCCGCGCCTTCATGCCCAGCAAGACGCATCGCGGACTCTACACCCGCACCCCCTGACGCCTCGTTCCGACGGTTTACTTTGCCGGTGCGCTCCGCCAAGCACCGGGGGTGACGTTTGTGCAGCCGATCATCGAGACCCCCTCGCCCAATTTCGACGAGCGTGCGCTGCCGGTGTCGATGATCGTCCTCCATTATACCGGCATGCAGGACGGACCCAGCGCGATCGCGCGGCTGCGCGATCCGGCGGCGAAGGTGTCCGCGCATTATGTCGTTGCGGAGGACGGCACGATCGTCCGCATGGTCGCCGAGGACAAGCGCGCCTGGCATGCCGGTCGCGCGCATTGGCGCGACATCGACGACGTCAATTCGGCGAGCATCGGGATCGAGATCGTCAATCCCGGGCATGAATTCGGCTATCGTCCGTTCCCCGACGAACAGATCGCGGCGCTGGTGCCGCTCGTCGCCGATATCAAGACGCGCTACGGCATCGGCCG
Source organism: uncultured Sphingomonas sp. (assembly GCA_964247555.1). Taxonomy (GTDB): domain Bacteria; phylum Pseudomonadota; class Alphaproteobacteria; order Sphingomonadales; family Sphingomonadaceae; genus Sphingomonas. The sequence goes on from CAXTVB010000089.1 coordinate 9,776, forward strand.
CGGCGACGTCGTCGGCCATTCCGACATCGCCCCGGCACGCAAGCGCGACCCGGGCGAGCTGTTCCCGTGGCACACGCTCGCGAAGCTGCGCCTGGCGCTGCCGCGGCCGACCCGGAACCTGATGGACCCGGAATGGACCGAGGGTGGGTTCCTGCTGGCGCTCGAACGCTTCGGCTATGATGTGGAGGACCGGATGGCGGCGATCATGGCGTTCCAGCGCCGGTTCCGCCCCGAACTGATCGACGGTGAGATCGACGGCGAATGCCGCATGATCCTGCTCGCGCTGCTGCTTCCCAAACCGCAGGGGGATGAGTAGGGAGAGCACGTCAGAGGGTTGGGCGACCGCGGGTGTCTTTACGACGCGCGAGGAAAGTCCGGGCTCCATGGAATGACGGTGCCGGGTAACGCCCGGCGAGGGCGACCTCAGGGAAAGTGCCACAGAGAGCAGACGGCTACGGCTTCGGCCAAGTCATGGTGAAAGGGTGCGGCAAGAGCGCACCGCGCGACCGGTAACGGAAGCGGCACGGCAAACCCCACCGGGAGCAAGACCGAATAGGGATGGCATGGGGTTCGCCCCGGGGCGTATTCCCGCCTGCCGTCCGGGTTGGTCGCTTGAGGCGGCGCGCAAGCGGCGGCCTAGAGAAATGGTCGCACA
>CAXTVB010000090.1:0-10343 GCA_964247555.1 uncultured Sphingomonas sp.
TTGCTGCGCTTCGTCGGGCGCGACGACGAGATGATCAAGTCGGCCGGCAACCGGATCAGCCCCGGCGAGATCGAGGAGGCGGTGTTGGCGGGGGAGGAGGCGCGCGAGGCGGTGGCGATCGGTATCCCGGACGCGCGGCTGGGGCAGGCCATCGTCGTGGTCGTCGCGGGCGATGCGGCGAGCGAGCCCGCGCTGCGCACCCGGCTGAAGACGCTGCTGCCCAGCTTCATGCAGCCCGCGCGTTACGAATGGCACGGTGCCTTGCCGCGCAACGCCAACGGCAAGCTGGATCGCGCGACCATTCGCGCCGGGGTGACGTCATGAAGCCGATGGGGCCGCTACCCTCCGAATTCGCCGGCCAGACCGGTACGCTGACGATCGGTGGCCGTGCGGCGGAGGACTGGGTCGCGGAGGCCGGCGATACGCCGCTCTTCGTCTACGACGCCGTGATCGTCGCCGCACGCATCGCCCGGTTTCGCGCGGCGATGCCGGCGGTGGACCTGCATTATGCGATCAAGGCCAACCCCTATCCGCCGTTGCTCGCGGCGATGGCGGGGCTGGTCGACGGGCTGGACGTCGCCTCCGCGGGCGAACTGCGCCTCGCGCTGACGGTGAAGCCCGCCGCGGCGATCAGCTTCGCCGGTCCCGGCAAGCGCGACGACGAACTCGCGGTCGCGATCGGCGCGGGGGCGACGTTGAATATCGAATCGGCAGGCGAGGGTGCGCGGGCGCTCGCGATCGGCGATCGGCTCGGAATCGCGCCGCGCCTCGCGGTGCGGGTCAATCCCGATGTCGAGCTTCGCGGGTCGGGAATGAAAATGGGGGGGCGCGCGTCGCCGTTCGGGGTCGATTCCGACCGCGCGGCGGCGCTGGTCCGTACGGTGATCGACGGCGGCGCGGATTGGCGCGGCTTCCACCTCTATGCAGGATCGCAGGCACTCGACCCGGCGGCGATCGCCGACACGCAGGACGCGACGCTTGCGCTAGCCGCACGGCTGGCGGAGGCGGTCGGCGTCGCGCCACCGCTGGTGAACCTCGGCGGCGGGTTCGGAATCCCTTATTTCGCCGGCGACCGCGCGCTGGACGTGGAGGCTATCGGCACGCGACTGGCCGCCGCGCTCGACACCCGCGCCGCGATCCTCGCCGACAGCCGGTTCGCGATCGAACTCGGCCGCTGGCTGGTGGCGGAGGCGGGGGTGTATCTGACGCGTATCGTCGACCGGAAGGTCAGCCAGGGGGAGATTTTCCTGGTCGTCGACGGTGGCCTGAACCACCAGCTGGCGGCGAGCGGCAATTTCGGCACCGTCGTCCGCCGCAACTATCCGCTGGCGCTGGCGTCGGCGATGGGGGCGGAGGCGATGGGGGCGGAGGCGGTGGAGACGGTGTCCGTCGTCGGCCCTTTGTGCACCCCGCTCGATCGGCTCGGCGATCGCATCGCGCTCCCTGTGGCGCAGGTCGGCGACCTGATCGCGATCTTCCTGGCCGGGGCGTATGGCGCTAGCGCCAGCCCGACCGGATTCCTGGGCCATCCGCCTGCCGAGGAACGACTTTCCGCATAGTGGCGAACCGACTCCGCGCTCGTCACTAACGCTATCTTCACCTCTCCCCAGCATAGCCGAGCCTGAAGACCCGTGCCGCCCCGCGCTCTCCCGCGCGGGCGGCGTCGACAGGAGACCGACGGCCATGCGTTTCGCCCGCCTTTCCCGCACTTCGATCGCGCTGGGGCTTGCCGCCACCACGCTGACCGCCTGTGTCGGCGGCTCACGCCCGCAATTGCCGCCCGCGGCCTATGTGCAGTCGCGCGAACAGCCGGGCGAGGAATATGTCATCGGCCCGCTCGACCAGCTCAGCATCTTCGTCTGGCGCAACGCCGACCTGTCCGCGAAGGTGCAGGTCCGCCCCGACGGGCGCATCACGACGCCGCTCGTCAACGACATGACCGCGGTCGGCAAGACGCCCGCGCAGCTGGCCGCGGACCTGAAGAACGCGCTCAGCGAATATGTCAGTCACCCGATCGTGTCGGTGATCGTCGACAATTTCTCCGGCACCTACAGCCAGCAGATCCGCATCGTCGGTGCGACCGAGAAGCCGGCCGCGCTGCCCTACCGCGCGAACATGACGCTGCTGGACGCGATGATCGCGGTCGGTGGATTGGGACAATATGCCGCCGGCAACAAGGCGCGCCTCGTCCGCTACGACCGCGCGACCGGCAAGCAGCACGAATATCAGCTGCAGATCGCCAACCTGCTGAAGCACGGCGATTCGTCCGCGAACGTCCGGCTCGAACCCGGCGACGTCATCATCATCCCCGAATCGATGTTCTGAGGCATAGCCGCGCATGAACGGCATCTATGACGAGGCGCGACTGGCGCTGCACGCCATCTGGACGCGGCGCTGGATCGCGCTCGCCGTCGCTTGGGGCGTGTGCGTGCTCGGCTGGCTGGTGGTCGCGCAGATCCCCAGCAAGTACGACTCGCACGCGCGCATCTTCGTGCAGATGCAGTCGATGCTGCCGGCTTCGGTCGACGGTCCGCCGCAGGACGCGCAGAAGGACCTGGACACGATCCGCCAGACGCTGACATCGGCGACGAACCTCGGCAAGGTCGTGCGCGGCACCGATCTGGCCAACACCGTCTCCACCGACCGCGACGTGGCGGACCGGGTGTCGAGCCTGTCGCAGAACATCAAGGTCACCGCCCAGCAGGACAATCTGTTCGAGATCGTGACGACTGCGTCGAGCCCCAAGCTGGCGCGACAGGTCACGCAGAAGCTGATCGACATCTTCGTCGAGGCGAACCTGGCGGGCGATCGCAGCGCGAACACGCAGAGCCTCAGCTTCCTCGACCACCAGCTCGCCGATCTCCAGGCGCAGCTGCAGGATGCCGAGGCGAAGCGCGCCGATTTCCAGAACAAGTATCTCGGGTCATTGCCCGGGACAGGTTCGGTCGCCGACCGAATCTCGGCGGCGCGCAGCCAGATGGCGCAGGTCGATGGCGATCTGGCGGCGGCGCAGTCGAGCTATGCCGCGGTACAGAGCCAGATGGCGGGCACGCAGCAGACGCTGCCCGGCACGGCCGGCAGCGCGGGTTCGGCCGGGCCGGCCCGGGCGCGGCTGTCAGCCATCCAGGGGCAGCTTGCCTTTTTTAATGATACGGCGACACCGAGAACCATCCCCACGTGGTTGCGCTGAAAAGCCAGCTCGCCGCCGCGACCGCCGCAGCGCGCAGCGAACCGCTGGTCGGCGGGGCAGCGGGCGGTGCGCAGCCCAACCCGCTTTATTCCTCGCTCCAGTCGCTGGCCGCGGACAAGCAGGCGAGCGTCGCGTCGCTGCGCATGCGCAAGAGCCAGTTGCAGGGCGACCTCGACCTGCTGAATTCGAAATTGTCCGCCGACCCCGCGGTCGCGGCGCAGCAAAGCGACATCGATCGCCGTCACGACGTGCTGAAGACGCAGTACGACCAGCTGTTCACCCAGCGTCAGCAGATCGCGGTGCGCGGCCAGGCGCAGAGCCAGTCGGCGGGGATGAAGTTCAACGTCATCGATCCGCCGACGCTGCCGCACACCCCGACCGCGCCCAACCGCATGTTGCTGCTTTCGGGTGTGCTGTTCGCGGGGATCGCAGCCGGGATCGGCGCGGCGTTCGCGCTGGGGCAGCTGCGCGCGACCTTCGCGACGGTACCGCGGCTGGAGCGGGCGACGGGCATGCCGGTCATCGGATCGATCGGCGAAGTGCTGACGCGAAGCCAGTCGGAACAGCGCGCCAAGGGATTGAAATTGTTCGCCGGGGGCGCCGCCGGTTTGGCGGCGGCCTATGTCCTGTTGCTGGGTGTCGAAGTGCTCCAGCGCGGTCTGGCGGCGTGAGGGAAACGGCATGACCCATTCCAACCCCGCGCCCAAGCGCGAACCGTCGCTGCTGGAACGCGCGGCCAAGGTCTACGACTTCGGCCAGCATCTGCGCGCACGCGACGGCGAGGTGATCCAGACGCCCGCATCGACGGCGTTCGAGGACACGCCGATATTCGACGTACCCCTGTTCGGCCATGACGTGCCGCCGAACTTTCAGGGGTTGCCGGATCGCCAGCCCATCGACCGGATGATGCTGGCCGAGGCAGGCATGATCGTGCCGGGCGCACCGATCGGGCCGCTCGCCGAGGAATTCCGCCTGGTGAAGCGGCAGCTGCTGATCGCGAGCCAGCGGATCGCCGAGAGCAGCACGCCCGACAAGGCGCGGACCATCCTGGTCTGCTCGGCACGGCCGCGTGACGGCAAGACCTTCACCGCAGTCAATCTGGCGCTGTCGATCGCGGCCGAACGCGATGTCGAAGTGCTGCTGGTCGACGCCGATTTCGCGAAGCCCGACGTCATGGCGCGGCTCGGGCTCGACGACGGGCTCGGTTTCCTCGATGCGCTGGGCGATTCGAGCATCGACGTCGAGACGCTGGTCGTGCGCACCGACGTGCCCAACCTGTCGCTATTGTCGGCCGGTACGAAGACTTCGAGCGATACCGAGTTGCTGGCGAGCGCGCGGACGCGGACCGTCCTTGCCCGGCTCTTGTCGGCGGACCCGCGCCGTATCGTCATCTTCGATTCGCCGCCCGCGCTAGCCGCGTCGCCGGCATCGGTGCTGGCGCTGATGGTCGGGCAGGTCATGCTCGTCGTTCGCGCAGACCGTACGCCCGAGAACGAACTGCGCGCCGCGGTCTCGCTGCTCGACGGCTGCGATCACATTCAACTCGTCCTGAACGCCGTGTCCTTCGTGCCGGGGGGCGCGCGATTCGGCAGTTACTACGGCCAGGAGACCAGGAAGTGACCCGGATCACCTTAGCGCTCGGCGCCACCGCGGCGCTGCTCGCGAGCGGCACCGCCAACGCGCAGAGCGATCGGCGGACCACGATCTCGCCCTATATCGAGCTGAGCCAGGTGCTCGACGCGGACCTGAAGGGGGGCGACGTCGTCACCTATTCGGAAGTCGCGGTGGGGATCGATGCCGCCACGAACACGCCGCGGACGCAGGCGCAGATCAGCTATCGCTACGAACGGCGGATCGGCGAGGGGCACGATATCGGCGACGACGACGTCAACACCGGCCTCGCACGGATCGACGCGAAGGTCGCGCCGGGGCTGTCGCTGGAGGCTGGGGGGCTCGCGACGCGCAGCCGCAACGATATTCGCGGCGCGGCGCCCGGCGTGCTGACCGGCAATGTCGACAATGTCAGCCAGGTCTACACCGTCTATGGCGGCCCGAGCTACCGCGGTCGTGCAGGCGCGGTCGCGCTGAGCGCGGACTACGGCATCGGCTATACCAAGGTCACGACGCCCACCACCGGCACCGGCGCGCCCGGGCAGCGGCTCGATTACTACGACCACTCGCTCGGCCAGCAGGCATCGGTCGGGGCCAGCGTCGCGCCCGGGACACTGATGCCGGTCGGCGTCAGCATCGGTGCGGGATATGAGCGCGAGGATGGCGGCCAGCTCGACCAGCGTTTCGAGGGCTATCACGCGCGCGGCGATGTCCTCGCCCCCGTAACTGCCACGGTCGCGCTGACCGCGGGCGTCGGCTACGAAAAGGTGGAGGTCAGTCAGAAGGACGCGCTGCTGACCGCCGCCGGCATACCCCAACAGGACGGCAACGGCCGGTTCGTCACCGATCCAAACTCGCCGCGCCGCATCGCCTACCGTACCGACGGGGTCTATTACGATGCGGGCGTCGTGTGGCATCCCAATCACCGCACCTCGGTCGAGGCGCATGTCGGTCGCCGCTACGGTACGATGAGCTATACGGGCACCGCGACCTATCAAGCGTCGAAGTCGGTCGGTCTGGCGGTCAACGTGTACGACAGCGTCGAGACGTTCGGACAGCAGCTGCGCCAGGGCGTCGCGAACCTGCCGACCAGTTTCGTCGATAGTCGCGACCTGTTCGGGCAGCAGTTCAACGGCTGCGTGTTCGGTAAATCGGGCGCGTCGCCGGGTGGCTGCCTGGACAGCGCGTTCCAGTCGATCACCACCTCCAGCTTCCGCGCGCGCGGCGTCGATGCGGTCCTGTCCGCGACCCGCGGGCCGTCGACCTATGGCTTCGCGGCGGGCTATGCCAATCGCGAGCTATACGCGCCCAACGTGCCGTCGGGCATCGTCGTCTATGGCGAGGAGGACGAGAGCTATTACGGTCAGCTCTTCTACGGCCGTGCCTTGTCGCGCACGTCCGGCGTCAATGCCAACGCGTTCGTGAACTACTACACCAGCGACCTCGCGGGATCGGCCAGCACGATCTCATACGGAGCGACTGCGGCATATTACCATTATTTCGGCCGGCTTGGCACCACCGCCTCGCTGGGTGTCTACAATGCGAAGACCGAGGGTGTGCCGAGCGACCTGTCGCTGCAGGCGCTTCTCGGCGCGCGATACCAGTTCTAGGACGAACGCTGATGTACGACGATCATTTCGGATTGAGCGGCCGGCCGTTCCAGCTGACGCCGGATCCGCGCTTCTGGTTCGAGACCGCGACGCACCGCAAGGCGATGGCGTATCTCGGCTACGGCCTGGCGCAGGGGGAGGGCTTCATCGTCATCACCGGCGACATCGGTGCAGGCAAGACGACGCTGGTCGGGCATTTGATGGACACGGTGGACCACCAGTCGCTCAACGCCGTCCGTATCGTCTCGACCGCGATCGAGCCTGCCGACCTGTTGCGCATCGTCGCGCATGCGTTGGGCGTGAACCCATCGGGCCTGGAAAAGGCCGAGCTGCTGATGGCGATCGAGCGCGGGCTTCACGCGGTCGCGCGGACCGGCAAACGGACGCTGCTGATCGTCGACGAGGCGCAGGCCTTGCCGGTCGCTTCGCTGGAGGAGCTTCGCATGCTCTCCAACTTCCAGGCTGGCGGTCATGCGATGTTGCAGATCGTGCTGCTCGGCCAGCCCGAGTTCCGCGACCGGCTGCACGGCGAGGATCGGCTGGAGCAGCTGCGCCAGCGCGTGATCGCGATCCATCATCTCGATCCGATGGAGGCGTATGAGGTCGCCGACTACATCGCGCACCGCTTGGCAGTGGTGGGCTGGGCGGGGCGGCCGGACTTCACTGCCGATGCCTTCGCGGCTTTCTTCCGCGGGTCGGCAGGCGTGCCGCGGCGGTTGAACCTGCTCGCCGGCCGCGTAATGCTGTTCGCGGCCGTCGAGGGTCTGGACCTGATCGACGGGGCCGTCGTGGAAACCGTCATCGGCGATTTGCATGCGGACTTGCCGATGATGCACGTGCCGGTGGTTTCGCCGACGGTGCCGGAGCCGGTTGCTAGGCCGGTCACGGAGACCGTGGCGGATGCGCCGGTCGATACCGATTGGTTGAAGCCGCGCGTCGACAATGGGGTCGAACACCCCGTCCCGATCGCGTCATCGACGCCGGAGCCCGTCGCCGCCTTGCCGATCGCCGCGCCCGGATGCGACCCGATTGCAGCGTCGGCGGAGGCGATTGAGAATATGGTGGTGGTCGAGTCTTCGCAGGCTGAAGACCCACCCGCCGTTCGCCCTGAGCTTGTCGGGCATGAGTCCCATGCGCTTGGACACGCTCAGCACGAACGGAAGGAGAGTGATCAGGCACAGGACGAATTGACGCGTTCGGTGGACCCTGAAGTCGCTGCACCCCCGTCCGAAGCGACCGCCATCGATCCGACGCCCGACTCCCAGATCCTCCAGCGCATCGCCGCGCTCGAAGGGCAGGTCGAGAACCAGGAGGCGGCGCTGCGGCGGGTGCTGACGTTACTCGTCGACTGGGTCGAAAGCGACGCCGCACGGCCGGGCTTCGCGCCGATCCGCAACGCCGCGGCGTGACCCGGTGACGCGCGTGCGCAACGGCATGTCGGTCGACGTCGAGGACTGGTTCCAGGTCGGCGCGTTCGAACGCGTGATCGACAAGGCCGACTGGCCGACGCTCGATCCGCGGGTGGAGCGCAACACCGACGCTGTCCTCGCGCTGTTCGCGGAAAGCGGGGTGAAGGCGACGTTCTTCACGCTCGGCTGGGTCGCCGAACGGCACCCGGCGCTGATCCGGCGGATCGTCGGGGAAGGCCATGAGATCGCCAGCCATGGCTGGGACCATGTCCGTGTCTTCACGATGACGCCGGACGTGTTTCGCGCCGACATCGCCCGCGCGCGTGCCGCGATCGAAGATGCCGCCGGGGTCGCGGTGACGGGCTACCGCGCGCCGAGCTTTTCGATCGATGCGCGTACGCCCTGGGCACATTTGGTGCTGGCGGAGGAGGGCTATGCCTATTCCTCCAGCGTCGCGCCCGTGCGCCACGATCACTATGGCTGGCGCGAGGCACCCCGCTACGCGTTCCGCCCTATCGCCGACGGCGCGCTGGTCGAAGTGCCGGTGACGGTCGCCGAGATCGCGGGGCGGCGGCTGGCGACGGGGGGCGGATTCTTCCGCCTGTTGCCCGCGGCGATCACCGATCATGCGGTGCGGCAGGTCAATCGCGCGGGGCAGCCGGCGATGTTCTATTTCCATCCCTGGGAGATCGATCCCGGCCAGCCGCGGGTCGCAGCCGCGCCGCTGCGGTCGAAGCTGCGGCATTATTCGCGGCTGGGCGCGATGGCGGGCAAGCTGCGCGGCCTGATCGCGCGCCACGACTGGGGTCGCGTCGATGTCGCGATCGCCGCTCGTGCGGCATGAAGCTGCTGATCGCCCCGCTGATCGGCGTCCGCGAAGCCGACATCGCCGACCGCGCCGATGCCGCGCGGATCGACGCATTCGTTTGCGGGGCCGAGGGGGCGACGCCGTTCCACCTCACCGGCTGGAGCCGCGCGGTACAGCGCGGGTGCGGCCAACGATCGCGCTATCTGGTCGCGGAGCGGTCGGACGGGACGATCGCCGGCGTCCTGCCGCTTACCGCGATGCGGTCGCCGATCGCCGGTCGCGCATTGGTATCGGTGGGGTTCGGCGTGGATGGCGGCGTATTGGGCGATGCCGTCGAGCCGTTGGCGGCGGGCGGCTGGGATCTGGCGCTGCGGACCGGTTGCCCCGGAGTCGAGCTGCGCGGCGGTGCCGCTCCCGACGGCTGGCATGTCGACGATACCACCTATCTCGGCTTCGCGCGGCCCATCGCGGCGGACGACGATGCGGAATTGCTCGCCATTCCCCGCAAGCAGCGCGCCGAGGTGCGACGTTCGCTCGGGTTCGATCTGGCGATCGCCGCCGGCCGCGATCGCATCATGCTGCGCGAGCATTACCGCGTCTATGCCGAGTCGGTGCGCAACCTCGGCACCCCGGTGTTCCCTGCGAAGCTGTTCGCATCGGTGCTGGACGAACTCGACGCCGATATCCTGACCGTACGGCACGAGGGCAGGGCGGTGGCCAGTGTGCTCAGCCTGTACATGAACGGCACCGTCTATCCCTATTGGGGTGGCGGGACCGCGGCGGCGCGGGGGCTGCGTGCGAACGACCGGATGTATTTCGCGCTGATGGCGCATGCCCGCGCGCGCGGCTGCGCGCGGTTCGACTTCGGGCGGTCGAAGGCGGGGACGGGGGCGGCGGCGTTCAAGAAGAACTGGGGCTTCGAACCCGAGGTGCGACGGTACGCTACGAAGAGCGAGGGGCCGCCGCGCACGGTCAACCCACTCGATCCGAAATATGCCGCGATGGTGGCGATCTGGAAGCGACTCCCCTTGTGGGCGGCGACGCTGGCGGGCCCATGGATCGCACGGGGGCTGGGGTGAAGCACATCCTGTTCCTTGCGCACCGCGCGCCCTATCCACCCGATCGCGGCGACAAGATTCGCAGCAACGCGGTGCTGACCTGGCTGGCAGGGCGGGCGCATGTCCATCTGATCGCGTTCGCGGACGATCCCGCCGACCGCATCGTCCCTGAAATGCTGCGAAGCAAACTGGCGAGCGCGACGATCGTCCCGCGGCGACGCAGTCGCGGTGCCGCGGTCATGGGGGCGCTTGCGACCGGGCAGTCCGTGTCGCTCGCCGCCTTTCGCGATCCCGCAATGGCGGCGGCGGTGCGCCGCGTGCTGGCGAACTACCCGATCGCCGCGATCTACGCCTTTTCGGGCCAGATGGCGCAGTATCTGCCCGCAGCGCCGCGTGCGGTGATGGATTTCGTCGACGTCGATTCCGCCAAGTTCGCCGGGCTCGCGGCCACCGCGTACGGTCCTGTGCGCTGGCTGATGGCGCGCGAGGCGCGGTTGCTGGGCGCGTACGAGCGCGCGGTTGCCGGCCGGGTCGATGTGAGCCTCTTCGTCAGCGCGGCCGAGGCGGCGCTGTTCCGCGAGGGGGGTGGTGCGGGCAATGTCATGGTGGTGGAGAACGGCATCGATACCATCCGCTTCGATCCGGCCGGTGTCGTGC
>CAXTVB010000091.1:0-10140 GCA_964247555.1 uncultured Sphingomonas sp.
CGCGGCATACACCGCCGCGGTCGTCGCCGAGAAACCCTGGCCCGGCCCGCGCAGCCGCGACAGCCGCTCGTCGAGCTGCCGATCCGCATCGTTGACGCTCTCGCCGCGCGGCAGCCCGGTCCGCGCGAGCGAGTCCGCGCGTTCCTCCAGGGTCGTCGCCGCGAAGTCGTATTTCGCGATCCGCACCAGATCGATCGCCAGCGTCACCGCCAGCACGACGAGTGCCATGACCGCGAGCCGCCGGATCAGCGCCCAGTCCGGCGCGCGCCGCCGTCGCCGCGCGAACATCCCCTGCCGCAGATCGAGCGCGGGGTTGCGCGACGCGGCCGCGATGCCCGTCGCCAGCGTATCGCGGTCCAGCGTTTCGGGGGCGACGCCGCCCGTCACCAGATCGGTCAGCCGCGCCTCGTCGGCAAAGCCGCTGCTGGTTCCGCGCACGACGCCCTGGCCGCCGATCTCGCCGCGGACATAGCCTGCCTCCGGGCGCGGCAGCAGCATCGGGGCGGGGACGATCGCGACCGGGTCGACGCCCTGTTCCGCCAGCGCCGCCAGCCAGGCGCGCATTCGTCCCGCGCCGACGACGCCGATGGGGCGATCCGCGCGCCCTTCCTCGCCGATCGCGACATGCAGCTCGCCGACCGGGCCGGCGCTCGCTTCGCCGGCGAGGATACGCGCGGCGGCGGTCGCCTGCGCGTCCGATCGCGCCGGCAATTCGGCCCAGTGCAGCGTCACCGCATCCGCGGGCGCGACCGCGATGGTATCGCCGTCGTCGGCGGGCACCCCCTCCCCCGCCTCGACCCGCGCGTCGGCGTCGATCCGCATCCAGGACCAGCCGCGGTCGTCGCCGGGAAGGAAGAGCAATGTCGTCACAGTTCCTCCCCCCATTGCCGCGATACGAGCCGCACGGGAAGCCTGTTCGCGTCGATCGTCGCCTGTTCGCGGAGCGTCGTCGTCCCTTGCACGACATCGACCCGCAGCGCGAACCAGCTCGTCGTCACGGCCGTCCGCGCGTTCGCCCCGCCCAAGTTGCCGATCGATGCCAGCGACGGCTGTTGCCAGAACGCACTGGTATCGGCGAAACCCAGCGGCGGCCGGCGCAGCAGCGCCTGCTGCGCCGCGCCGACCGACAGCGTGTCGGGTGCCAGCATCGCCAGCAGCGGCGCGCGTTCCGGTGCCAGCGTATCGATGTTGATCGCGACCGGACGCGCGAGCGGCAGGGCGCAGACCCAGGGACGGATCGCGCGGTAGATATCGGGGGTCACGCCGCCGACCGCGCGCAGTTCGCTCGGGTCCGTCATCAGCGTGCCGGCGGTGCGGTACGGCGTCGCCATTGCCTGGTAGGCGGGGTCCTCCGCGCCGTCCGGCTGGACATCCTGGTCGCTGTCGATCCAGTCCTGCGCGCCCGCCGCGATCCGGTTCGCGGGCCCCGCGGGAACGCCGATCAGCCGCATCAGCCGGGCGAATTCCTGCCGCGCCGGGACATAGTCGACATAGACGCCCGGCCCCATCTGCTGGACCAGGCCGTTGAGGTTGAAGCAATCGCCGCCGTCGGTCACGCGCGCGGTCGCGGTGCCGCCACCGGGCAGCGGCAAGGCGAAGGGTCGATCGCTCCAGCCGCCCAGCAGCGTCACTTTCTTACGGTCGAACGCCAGCAGGTTGGTCACCCGCGCCATCGCCATGACCTCGGCCGCCTCGGCGAACGCCCGCGCCTGCCCGGTCGCGACGGTGTTGCCGGTCAGCCGGGTCGCGACGCGCAATTTCTCCAGCGCGGTGCCCGCCATCACCGCGACGACCGCGACCAGCAGCAGCACGGTAAGCAGCGCGGCGCCGCGTTCGGGCTGTTCAGGGCGCATTGGCGGTCGCCACCGGCGTCGGCACCGGATCATAGCCCGTACCGACGACGAACAGACGGCGGAACGGCGTACCGTCGTCGCGGACGATATCCATCGCCAGCGCCTGCGGCAGCGGCGGTCCCGACGCGCCGGTCCATCGCCCGGTCCAAACGCCCGAGGAGCGATAGCGCAGCGCGACGCTCTTCACTCCCGTCATCATCGCCGCGGCCGCCAACGGCGCAGCGCCGTCGAGCATCGGATAGGCCTGACGCACCAGCACATGCCCGTCGAGCCGCCACACGACCTTCTGCGCGGCGGCCCGCGGCGCGGCGTCGATATTGGTCCATCCGCCGCGCACGAGGGCGAGCATCGGCGCGACCGTGGAGCCGGCCTCGCCGACGAAGGCCGGCCGCGGCGTTCCCTGCTCGTCGCGACTCGGCCGCGCCTGCGCCTGGGCGAGATCGGCGCCGAGCGTCGACATCGTGCGGTCGAGCGCGCCGATATCGTCGAGCTTCGCCCCCGTCGCGCTCTGCGCGCGGATGCTGAACGACAGGATCGCAATCCCGGCGAGCGCGATCATCCCGAAGATCAGGAGGGAGACCATGACCTCGATGAGGGTGAAGCCGGCTTCGCCGTCGTCGGTCGTCATGAACCCGCCCGAATCACCGTCACCCGCCCGCGCCCGTGTCCCCGCGCATCCGCCACCGATACGTCGACCCGCACGATCCCCCCACCGCCCGCGGGGGAGACCTGACGCGTCCAGGCCCAGCTCCGCTTGCCCTCGACCATCGCCCCGCGGGTCGGGCCCAGCACGGGTGCCTGCGCGCCCGTCACGGCATCGACCGCGACGCTTTCGGCCACCATCTGCGCCAGGACCGTCCCGTCCAGCGCCGACGCGCCGCGGATCGTCGCCGATTCGAGCCGGATCAGCGCCAGCGCCGCCAGCCCGAACACCGCAAGCGCGACCATCACCTCGATCAGCGTGAACCCAGCCTGGCGGTCGCGATCAGACCGCATCGGCGCGCACGCTGCCGTCCGCGCCGATCCGCACCACCGCCCCCGCGCCGCGTCGGTCGAGGCGGATATCGGCTGGGCGATCCGCCAGGCCGGTGGGGTCGAAGACCACCCGCACCCGCCCGCTCGTCTCGCCGACCGCCGCGCGCGTGCCGTCGGTCCAGCGTTCGACGCGGAGCGGTGCGTCCCCGATCGCGCGCCACGCGCCGTCCTCGCGCCGATCGAAGCCATAGCCGGCGGTGGTGGCCCAGACGCTCACGGGCTTGCCGCCCACGATCGCCGAATCATGCGCCGCCCGCGCGCGCGCCGCGAACCGCGTCGCCTCGTCCAGCACGCGCCCATGCGGGTCCGGGATCGCCCACACGACGGCGGCGGACGCCAGCGCGATGATGGTGACGACGACCATCAGTTCTACCAGCGTGAAGCCGTGTTCGGCGGAACGCCTCACGGACGTGAAGCCGTGTTCGGCGGAACGCTTCAAGGGCGTGAAGCCGCCTTGCCGACGGCAAGGCGCCCCCGCGGACGCGGGGGCCCAGGGTAACGGGGTGCAACGCGCGGAACCCCGGACTCCCGCGTCCGCGGGAGAACGGGGTGCGCCTACCCGCTTATTCCCAGCTGCCGATATCGGCATCGATCCCCTCGCCGCCTTCCTTGCCGTCCGCGCCATAGGTCCAGACATCGGCGTCGCCATGCTTGCCGGGCGACGCGTAGAGATAGGGGTGGTGCCAGGGATCCTCGGGCAACTTTCCCTTCAGATAGCCGCCGCGCTGGTACGATGCCGCGGAGACGCCCTCGGGCGGGGCGCTGAGCGCGGCCAGCCCCTGCGCGGTCGTCGGGTAGTTGCCGACCTGCAATTTATAGAGGTCGAGCGCACCCTGGATATTGGCGATATCGGCCTTCGCCTTCACGCCCTTCGCCTTGTCGCCCGCGGGCAGCACGTTGATCGCGACGATCGTCGCCAGCAGGCCGATGATGACGATGACGACCATCAATTCGACCAGCGTGAAGCCGTGTTCGGCGGAACGCCTCGAGAGCGTGAAGCCGTGTTCGGCGGAACGCCTCGGGGGCGTGAAGCCGTGTTCTCCATCCCTTTCGTCATGCCGGACTCGATCCGGCATCCATCGTGCCGCGCCGTCGACGGCTTTTGATGCGCGGCACGATGGACCCCGGATCGAGTCCGGGGTGACGAAGGTGGAGCTTAAACGCATGGACATCCTCACAAACTCACTGCCCCGCCAGCGTATTCAGCTGCAGGATCGGCAACAGGATCGATAGCACGATCGTCGCAACGATACCGCCCATCACGACGATGATCGCCGGCTCCAGCAGCGACAGGGCTGTCGCGGTGAAACGGTCGAATTCGCGTTCCAGATAATCCGCCGCGCGTTCCAGCATCTCGTCCAGCCGTCCCGCCGCTTCGCCGCTCGCAGCCAGATACGTCAGCAGCGGCGGAAAGACGCCCGCGCGGCGCATCGCCGCGGACAGGCTGCCGCCGCCGCGGATCGCCTCGACGATCTCGTCCGAGGCCAGTCGCAATCGCCGGTTGTGGATCGTCGATGCTGTCAGCGTCAGCCCTTCGAGCAACGGCAGGCGGCTCGCGACCATCGTGCCGAGCGTGCGCGCCATCCGTGCGGCGTGCAGGTCGCGCAACAGCCGTCCGAGCAGCGGAATGCGCAGCAACCGCGCGTCGAACGCCAGGCGGATCGCCGGGTCCTTCAACAATCGCCAGCCCCCGAACGCGATCAGCGCGATGCCCAGCAGCATCGCCCACCACCAATGGACCAATAGGTTCGACACCCCGATGACCATCCGCGTCAGGAACGGCAACGTCTGCCCGACCGTGTCGAACTGTTCGACGACCTGCGGGACCACGAACGCCATCAGCGCGATGACGACCCCCAGCGCGACGATCGCGAGGATCGTGGGATAGGCGAGCGCGGTGATGAGCTTGCCCCGAATCTCCGCCTGTCGCTCCAGCAGCACGGCGAGCCGGTCGAGGATCGTCGGCAGCGATCCCGAACTCTCGCCCGCGGATACCATCGCGCGGTACAGAGGGGGAAAGCTCTTCGGCTCGCGCGCCATCGCATCCGCGAGC
Source organism: uncultured Sphingomonas sp. (assembly GCA_964247555.1). Taxonomy (GTDB): domain Bacteria; phylum Pseudomonadota; class Alphaproteobacteria; order Sphingomonadales; family Sphingomonadaceae; genus Sphingomonas. The sequence goes on from CAXTVB010000091.1 coordinate 4,942, forward strand.
CGCCGGCCCTCGACGACGCCGGCATGGACGACCGCGACGATGTCGCGGACGCTGTCCTGCTCGGTCTGCTTCGTGATCGTACGCAGCGATTCCTCCAGCGGCGAGACGCGGTTGAGCGTCGCGAGCTGGCGGGTGAACAGCGTCAGGTTCTTGCCCGACATCTTCGGGCGCCCGAGCTGGAGGCCGAACAGCGGTCGGCTCTTGGTCTGCGGCGGCGCGCCGGGATCGATGCGAACGATGTAGAGCCGCTGCTTGTCGAGCCGATCGCGCGCGGCGTCGATGCTGGCAGCGGCGACATGCCCGCGCTTCTCGGCACCGCGGGTGTCGATGGCGATATAGTCGAAGTCCATTTAACCCTCCCCGGGACGGGGAGGGGGACCGCCGCGCAGCGGTAGTGGAGGGGGGGCGCCACGAGTGGGTCGCCTACGGCCCGCCCCCACCACCAGCCTGCGGCTGATCCCCCTCCCCGTCCCGGGGAGGATTGATGGGTCGCTACGCATCGGCCCCCTCCACCTCCACCGCATCCCGCCGGGACACCCGCACCGCCTCCTCCGCGGTCGTAGCCCCGGCCAGCACCAGTTCGCGCGCCGCACTCGCCAAGGTCGGTGCATTCCGGAACGCGTGCGCCGTGATCGCCCCTTCGTCGCCGCTTTCGTTGATCAGCCGCCGGATCGTCTCATCCACGCGCACCGCCTCGAAGACCCCGATCCGCCCCTTGAAGCCGCTATGCCCGCATTGCTCGCAGCCATTCGCGGCAAAGACGACCGCCTCCGGATCGATTCCCAGCAACGGCGCGACCGTGTCGCGCGCCGCGACCGGGCGGCGGCAATTCGGGCACAGCCGGCGCACCAGCCGCTGCGCGATCACCGCGCGCAGCGTGGAGGCGAGCAGGAACGGTTCCACCTTCATGTCGCGCATCCGCGTGATCGCGCCGACCGCGTCGTTGGTGTGGACCGTCGACAGCACCAGATGCCCGGTCAGCGACGCCTGCACCGCGATCTCCGCGGTCTCGCGGTCGCGGATCTCCCCGATCATCACGACGTCCGGGTCCTGGCGCAGGATCGCGCGCAGTCCCGCGGCGAAGGTCAGCCCGACCTTGGGATTGACCTGCGTCTGCCCGACCCCGTCGACCGCATATTCGACCGGGTCCTCGACCGTCAGGATATTGCGGCTGCCGTCGTTCAGCAGGCGCAATGCCGCGTACAGGCTGGTGGTCTTGCCCGACCCGGTCGGCCCGGTGACGAGAACGATGCCGTTCGGTTCGGCCAGCACGCCCTGCAACAGCGCGTACATCGGCGGCGTCAGACCCAGTGCCTCCAGGTCGATCCCGGCATTGTCCTTGTCGAGGATACGCAACACCACCCGCTCTCCCGCCCGGCTGGGCAAGGTCGAGACGCGCACGTCGAGCAGCTTGCCGCCCAAGGTCAGCCCCATCCGCCCGTCCTGCGGCACCCGTCGTTCGGCGATGTCGAGCCGCGCCATGACCTTGATCCGGCTGACCACGACCGGCGCGACATGCGCGGGCATCTTCAGCGTTTCGCGCAAGACCCCGTCGATCCGCATCCGGACGACCAGCCCGGTCTCGTACGGCTCGATATGGATGTCCGACACGCCGTTGCGCGCGGCGTCCGCGATGACGCCGTTGATCAGCCGGATCGCCGGCGCGTCGTCCGCGGTATCGAGCAGGTCCTCCGCGGTCGGAATGCCCTCCGCCAGACTGTCCAGCTCGCCCATCCCGCCCATCGCCATCGCCGTCGCCTGGCCGTCCATGGCGTAGGTATCGGAGAGCAACCGATCGAACGCCGCCGCGTCGACCACGCCGATATCGAACGCCCGCCCCAGATGCCGACGCACCTCGAGCAGCGCTTTCGGATCGGCGCCTTCGCGCAGGGCGACCGTCAGGTGGCTGTCGACGTCGCTATGCTGCACCACCACGCCGAATTTGCGCGCGAACCCGTATGGCAGCGTCAGCTGCGGCAGCGGCGCGATGTCGTCGATCTGGACCGCGGTCGCCATCAATTGTCGCCCCGGCGGATGACCTTGGACGAGCGGGTCTGCACCGGTACCGCGATGTTCGGGTCGGCGATGTTGCCCGGCAGCGGCGCGGCCGGGATCGGCGGCGCGGCGTTCATGTAATCGCGCACCAGCTGGTCGATCGACGGCTCGACGCCCGGCTGCGCATAGCCCTGGAGCTGTCGCAGATAGCCATAACGCTGCTCGGTCAGGCGGCGGCTGTCTTCGGGGGTGCGCAGGATCGTCGGGCGGATGAAGATCATCAAATTGGTCTTCGTCCGCGACGTCGCCTTCGACCGGAACAGATTGCCGAGCACGGGCAGGTCGCCCAGGACCGGCGTCTTCTCGATCGTGCGCCGCTCGTCGTCGCTCAGCAATCCGCCGATGACGACGATCGCGCCGTCGTCGACCACGAACGTATTCTCGATGCCACGCTTGTTGAGGATCAGTTCCGAGTTCGTCGAGGACACCGGTCCGGCGATCGAGCTGACCTCCTGCCGGACGAACATCTTGATCGACCCGGACGAATTGATCTGTGGCTTCACGTCCAGGGTGATGCCGACATTCTCCCGCTGGATCGTCTGGAACGCGTTGTTGAGGTTGGCCGATGCCAGCGACAACGCCTGCCCGGTGGTGATCGGGATCTCCTGCCCGACGAGCAGATGCGCCTGCTGGTTGTCGAGCGTGATGAGGTGCGGCGTCTGAAGCAGGTTGGACGCGGTGTCGCTCTTCACCGCGTTGACGATCGCACCCAGGATGTTGTTGCCGATCCTGCCCGCACCGCCGACGAAGCCGCCGCTGCTGCCGAGGATCGACGAAAGCGCGGACTGGGCGAGCGTGTCGCTGATCGTGCTGTTGGTGCTGGTGGTGACGGTGGCGCCGTTGATCGTCGTCGTCGAGGTGTTCAGCGAACGCGCGCCGATCGCACCCGCGATCGTCAGCAGGCTGGGCGCGGTATTGGCATAGCTGGTCGCGGCGAACGCGCCGCCGCTGAGGTTGCCGACCAGGATCTGCGCGCCCAGCTGGCTCGCCGTCGCATCCGACACTTCGGCGACGACCGCCTCGACCTCGACCTGCTCGCGCCGCGTGTCGAGCTGGTGGATGACGTCGGCCAGTTGCCGCTGGATCTCCGCTGGGCCGGCGATGACGATGGCGTTCGCGCCGGCGAAGCGGGTAACGACCGCAGCGGTGCGACCGCCCTGCGTGCTGATCGCCGCCTGTTGCCCGGTCTGCGCGGTGCCGCCCGATCCGGACGCCGCGGCCTGCGGCTGCTGGACGACCTGTTGCGGTGCGACCTGGATCGTGCCGCCGTTGATCCCCGAACTGCCATTGGCCCCGCTGCTGCCGCTCGCCTGGCTGAAGCTGCCATGCGACAGCGTCGTTTCCTGGATCGAATCGGGCGCCTGGCCGACGAGCTGCTGGAGCACGGGCAGCATCTGCTCCGCATCCGCATTCTCCAGGAACACGACCTTGATCTGGGTGCCGTTGCGCGCCTTCTGATCGAGCTCCTGCGCCACCCCCGCCAGCCGCGACACGGTCTGCGGATCGCCGCGCAGCAGGACGGAGTTGGAGCTTTCCACCGCGGCCACGGTCGCGCTCGGCCCGGCCCCTGCCGCCGGCGCACCCGCCGACGCCGCGCCGGCACCCTGGCCGATAAGCCCCTGGAGCGCGGTCGCGATCTCGCGCGCGCCGGCATTCTGCAGCGCCACCACGCGCGTCGCCGACCGGTCGCTGTCGATGCGCCCGATCACCTCGCGGATACGGCGGATATTGTCGGCGAAATCGACGATGACCAGGCTGTTGCCGCCGCGGTTCGCGGTCACCGACCCCTGCGTGCTGACCAATGGCCGGATCGTGTCGACGGCGGACTGGGCGTCGATCGCGTGGAGGCGGACGATCTCGGTCACGAAGCTGTTCCGCCCCACCCCGGACGTGCCGACATGGCTGGGCTGCGCGGCGGCATTGTCGAGCGGCTGGACGCGCAGCGCGCCGTTCGCGGTCGGCACCGCGATCAGGCCGTTGGCGCGCAACGTCGACAGGAAAACCTCGAAATATTCGGATTTCGACAAGGGCCGGTCGGTGACGACGGTCACCTTCCCCGCCACCCGGTTGTCGATGATGAACGTGCGGCCGGTGACCTTCGCCGCGTCGGCGATGAAGGCGCGGATATCGGCGTCGCGGACGTTCAACGTCGTCTGCGCCGGAGCCTGCGCGGCGAGCGCCAGCGCGATCGTCGGGAGGGCGAGGAACGGGCGGAATCTCATGGTCATTTGGTCGGCGCGATCGTCATGGAGAGGGGAAGCGTGGTGTTGCCGCGTTCGACGGTCAGGGGGATGGCGCCGCCGCCGGCGAAGTCGGTGGCGACGCGGTCGATATCACCCGGCCCGGTGACCGGCCGGCCGCCGATCGAGGTCACGACGTCGCCGTCGCGCAGCCCAGCCTGGCGGAACAGCGCGCCGGACCCTTGCGATCGCACGACCAGCCCGCTGACCCGCCCCCCGTCGATCCGCGGGCTGAAGCCGATGTCCTGGCGGATGCGCGCGATGCCGGGCGCGGGCGACGGCGGGGCGGCGATGCCCGGGGTCGGCACCATCGGCGGCGCGACGCCCGACTGATCGATATACAGATCCTCGCTCGTGCCGCCGCGATCGATCGTGACGTGATCGAACGCCACCGCCTTCAGCTTCACGCCGGGTACGATGTCCTCGCCCACCGCGATGCTCCGTTGCAGCTTGTCGGCACCGGCGATGATCGCCGAGCCGCGCCCGGACGCCTCGTCGATCCGCGTGCCGAACAGGGTGAGGTCGAGTGCGGTGACGCTGGCGGGCTGACCCGCGCCGCTCAGCCGGAAGAACGGATCGAAGCCGGTCAGGATATCGCGCGCCGACCCCGCGACGCTGGGCTGTACCGGCCGCCAGTCACCGACCGGGCCGACCGGGGTGAGGACCACCCACAACAGCCGCGCGACCTGGACCGCCAGCGCGGCGAGCAGCGCCAGTTCGACGATCGAATAGGCATTGGCCGCGGGCAATCGCGCCAGGAGGCGACGTGTCCGGGCATTGAACTTCAATCGCATCGGCCGGTCCCTGCCCCTTGCCCACCCAATGCCATGTTCCGACGCGACGGCAAAGGCGGGAAAATTGCGGTCGGAAACGAACCTCACTCGCTGTCACCCCGGGCTTGATC
>CAXTVB010000092.1:0-10116 GCA_964247555.1 uncultured Sphingomonas sp.
TCCTTGGTCGCCTGGCGCTGCGCGTCGTTGAAGTACGCCGGCACGGTTATGACCGCCTGCGTGACGGTCTCGCCAAGATAGCTCTCGGCGGTTTCCTTCATCTTCTGCAGCGTGAACGCGCTGATCTGCGACGGGGAATAATCCTTGCCGCCCGCCTTGACCCATGCGTCGCCATTCTGGCCCTTCACGATCGTGTAGGGGACCAGCTCGGTGTCCTTCTTGGTCACCGGATCGTCGAAGCGGCGACCGATCAGGCGCTTCACCGCGAAGATCGTATTGTCGCCGTTCGTGACCGCCTGGCGCTTAGCCGGCTGTCCGACCAGCCGCTCGCCGTCCTTGGCGAAGGCGACGATCGACGGCGTGGTGCGCGCGCCTTCCGCATTCTCGATCACCTTGGGTTTGCCGCCCTCCATCACCGCGACGCAGCTGTTGGTCGTGCCGAGATCGATACCGATTACTTTAGCCATGTGTGCTCTTAAGCCCCTCACGTGAATAGATGCCCGAGGATATCCGCGCCCCGTTACGGCAGCACGCATTTCCGTTACTGGCCGCGATATAGGAGGGGTTCGGCTTGCCGCAAGATTGGTAGCCTCCTAGGATCGTTCGGTGGTCCACCGGCCCCGCGAGGTAGAGTATGCGCCATATCGTCGTCCTGTCGTGCGCGATGCTCGCGCTGGCCGGCTGTGCCAAGCCGAAGCCGCTCTATGTCGACGGTGCATGGGTGCGGCTGAACGCGGTCGCGAAGGGGCCGGCTGCGGCCTATTTCGATGTCCATGGCGGGCCGACGCCGGCGACGCTGATTTCCGTATCCACCGACACCGCCATCAAGGCGCAGATGCACGCATCCGCGATGGCCGGGGGAATGGCGACGATGACGCCGCTCGCCCGCGTCGACATCCCGGCAAAGACATTGATCCGCTTCGCGCCCGGCGGGCGGCACGTGATGCTGTTCGATGTGAACCCGGGGGTGAAGCGGAAGGGCAATATGAACTTCACCTTCACCTTCGCGGACGGGACACGCATCCTGCAAACCGCGGTGGTGGTGGCGGCAGGTGACCCGGCACCGAAGTGAGGGCGGCGTCGCCCGCAATCCAAGACTCCCGCTTTCGCGAAAGAGCGGTATGAATCGCGCAGGTTAGACAGACCGCGTACCGGGAGAGAGCCTTGACGAACATCCCCCTGCGACGCCTCGCGCGTCGGGCGGCACCCGCTCTGCTGGCGCTTGGCGCAGCCACGATTTCGAACCCCGCCGCCGCGGCACCGCCACTGCTGGCACGCATCTTCGGCGATCATGCGGTGCTGCAACGGGATCGACCGATCACCTTGTGGGGCCATGCCGCGCCGGACGGCGTGGTGACCGTGGCGCTGGGCGACGGCCATGCGACCGCGAAGGCCGATGCGGCGGGGCGGTGGCAAACGGTCCTTCCGGCGATGCCCGCGGGCGGGCCGTACGCGCTGTCGGTCACCGCGGGGGCGGACACGCAGCAGCTGAGCGACATCCTGATCGGCGACGTGTATCTGTGCGGCGGCCAGTCGAACATGGAATTCCCCGCCAGGCAGTCGACCGGCGCCTGGGGCGGGTTGGCACCGCGTCCGGAACCGATGCTCCGCTACGTACATATCGAGCATGACAGCGCACCGGCCCCGCGCGACGACCTGGCGAAACCGGCAATATGGCACATCATCGATGCGACCAGCGCGGGCGATTCGTCCGCGGTGTGTTTCTACATGGCGCGCGCGTTGCAGCACGACCTGAAGGTCCCGGTCGGCTTCGTCGATTCGGACTGGGGCGGGACGACGATCCAGGGCTGGATCAGTCCCGCCGCGCTTAGCACCGTACCCGCCTACGCCGCCGGCGTCCGGACCGTCGGCCTGCTGGCCACCGATCCCGCCGCGGCCCGCGGCGCCGAGGCGCAGCGCAGCGAGGCATGGTGGCGGACGAACGATCCGCGCTGGTCGAGCGAACGCCGCTGGTCCGACCCCGCCTTCGACGACGCCGCGTGGCCGACGATGGAGCCCGCAGGACCCTGGAAACAGGCGGGTATTCCCGCGCTGGCGGATTTCGAGGGCGTGGTGTGGCTGCGCAAGACGTTGACGCTGACCGCGGAGCAGGCGGCGGCTGCGGACCGGCTGCTGATCGGTCCGATCGACACGTTCGACACCATCTGGGTCAATGGCCGCTGGATCGGCGGCAACGGCATCGCCTGGTATTGGCGCGACGATGCGATCCCCGCGGGCACGCTGCACGCCGGTCGCAACGTCATCGCGGTCCGCGTGCTGGGGGCCGGCGACCTGACCGGCCAGCCCGGCGACCGCGTCATCCGGCTGAAGGACGGCGGCACGGTGCCGCTGGCCGGACCCTGGACCTACCAACTGGGCGCGCCGTTGAAGGGGCTGACTCCGCCGAGCGCGCCATGGGACGTGCCGACGAGCCTGTCGACGCTGTACAACGGCATGATCGCGCCGATCGCCCGTTACGGCTTTCGCCTTGCCGCCTGGTATCAGGGAGAATCGAACGTCGGCGATACCGCGGGTTACGCGACGCTGTTGCCGCTGCTGATGCGCGATTGGCGGCAGCATATGAACGCACCGGCGCTGCCCTTCCTCGTCGCGCAGCTGGCGGCGTACGGCGCGCCGGCATCCAAGCCGGGCGAGTCGGGCTGGGCCGAACTCCGCGACGTGCAGGCGCGGGCGGTGCGGGCCGATGCGCATGCCGGGCTTGCGGTGACGCTCGACCTCGGCGACCGGTACGACATCCATCCGACACAGAAACGGATCGTCGGCGAACGGCTGGCCCGGGCGGCGCGCGCTGTCGCTTACGGCGACCCGACCGCGCCGGGCGGTCCGGATGTCGCATCGGTGACGCGATCGGGCAGCGACCTGGTCGTCGCCTTTCGTGGCGCCCGCGCGCTTCGCGCGTACGGCGCCGACACCGCGATCGGGTTCGAGGCGTGCGCCGGCAAGGCGTGCCGCTTCGTCGCGGGCACGATCGACGCGAACCGCATCGTGCTGCGCGGTGCGGCGACGCCGGGCACCGACCGGGTCCGCTATGCCTGGGCGGATGCGCCCTATGTGAACCTGTACGACGCGAACGACCTGCCCGCGGTCCCGTTCGAATGGCCGGTCGCCCCATAGGGGCATCTTTCGCCGCACGCCGCGCCGCGCTACGGTAGCGCTCACATAATCATAAGCGGAGCGGAGCGATGGGCATGGCGAACGGAGCGACGAGGATTTTCGCGTGCGCGATCGGCATGGCCTCGGTCGGGCTGGCCGGGCCGGCGGCGGGTATGGACGATCCGGTCGGCATCGTCGCCGATCCCTGCCCCGCCCATCCCAATGCCGACGGCGCCGCGACTTACCGCCACGACCTGTTGCGCGATTTCGGGCAGCTGTGCCGTTATGCCGCCGCGAATGCCGCCCTTACGACGCGGCCGCGCGTGGTATTCGCCGGGGACTCGATCACCGACAACTGGATCGGTGCCGATCCCGGCCTCTTCACGCACGGCATCGTCGACCGCGGGATCGGCGGACAGACGACGCCGCAGCTGCTCGTCCGCTTCCGACGCGACGTCGTCGACCTGCACCCGCAGGCGGTGCACCTGATGATCGGGACCAACGACATCGCCGGCAATACCGGCGCGGCGACGATCGAAACGGTCGAGGGCAATATCGCCAGCATGGCCGAACTGGCACGCGCGCACGGGATCAAGGTCATCCTCGCCTCAATCCCGCCCGCTGCGGCCTTTCCCTGGGCGAGGGACAAGCGGCCCGCGCCGCAGATCGCCGCGCTGAACACCTGGATCGCGGGCTATGCCACGCGCGAAGGGTTCGTCTATGTCGATTACCACCCCGTCCTCGCCACGCCGGAGGGCGGCATGCGGCCGGGGTTGGCCAGCGACGGCGTGCATCCGACGCCTGCCGGCTATGCCGCCATGCGGCCGCTCGCCGAAGCCGCGATCCGCCGGGCGCTCGGACGATGAGGCGCTCCTTCGCAGCGCTGCTGCTCGCCGCCGCGCCCTTCGCGGCGCAGGCCGATCCGCTCGCCACGGTCGAACGCAACGGCGCGCTCGTGTCGGTCGAACCCTATGCGCCGGGGATCGTACGGGTCACGATCGCGACCGATCGCGCACAGGCCGACGGCGCGCCGGGCTACGGCATCGCGGCGAAGAGCGATGCCAGCGGGTGGACGCACAGCGCCGATGCCGCCGGCGACCATTTCACGGGTGCCGGCATCAGCGTGACCGTCGCCGCGATGCCCTGGCCGAAGGCGCCGAGCCAGATGGAGCGCTATTTCGCGCCTTCGCTGCCGAGGGTCGCGATCGACCTCGCGCTGCCCGGAGGCGCGCCTTTGACTCGCATGACCGGATGGGAAATGGCGCCGCACGACATCGCGGGCGAACACACTTTCCGCGTCGGTGCGACCTTCGCCGACACGCCGGACACGCATTATTACGGGCTCGGCCAATATCAGGACGGCGTGCTCGATCTGCGCGGCCGCACGATCGACTGTCGCCACGATTACGACCGACCCTCGGGCGAAGCGGTCTGCGTGCCGTTCATGGTGACCGACAAGGGCTATGCGATCCTGTGGGACAACCCGTCCGCCACGATCGTGTCACCGGGATTGAACGATGCCACGCATTTCCAATCGAACGTGGGCGAGCGCGTGTCGTTCTTCGTCATCGCCGGCAAGACCAGCGACGACCTGTACGCCGGTTACGCCCGGCTGACCGGCCGCACCCCCCTGCCGCCAAAGGCCGCGTTCGGGCTCATCCAGAGCAAGGCGCGGTACGAGACGCAGGGCGAATTGCTGGGCATCGCCGACGGCTATCGCAAGCGCGGCCTGCCGCTCGACGTGATGGTGCTCGACTGGTTCTACTGGACCCGCATGGGGCAGCTCGACATCGACCGCACCGCCTTCCCGGACCCCGTCGGCATGAACGCGCAGCTCAAGGCGCAAGGTATGCGCAGCATCGTCAGCGTCTGGCCGCGCTTCGAGAAGGAAAGCCGCTGGTTCGACACGCTGGCGGCGAAGGGCTGGCTGTTGCGCGACAAGGACGGCAAGCCGGTCGACGGCCTGGCCATACGGTCCGACCGTGCGGGCGGGTTGATCGACGCCACCAACCCCGATGCGCGAGCCTGGTATTGGGACAGGATCCGCGACGACATCGCCAGCGCGGGGTTCGACTGGTTCTGGCTGGACGAGACCGAACCCGATCTGGTGCCCGACGGCTATTTCTATTCGATCGGGTCGGGCGACCGCTATCATAACGTCTTCCCCTTGCTGCACACGTCCAGCGTCGCGGACGGATCGGCGCGCGACCGGCCGAACCTGCGCAACCTGATCCTGTGCCGCGCGGCCTATCTCGGCGCGCAGGCGAACGGGTGCCTGTTCTGGTCGTCGGACGTGCAATCGACCTGGGAGGCGTTGAAGCGGCAAGTGCCCGCAGGGCTCGGCATGACCGCCAGCGGGATCGCCTATTGGTCGAGCGACACGGGGGGCTGGCAATGGCCGAACGGACCTGCGGCGGCGCACCCGCTGCTGGTCGATCCGGCGGGCGCGACCGCGATGGCGCCGTCGTACCGGGACTATCCCGAACTGTTCGTCCGCTGGTTCGAATATAACGCCTTCACGCCGACGCTTCGCATCCACGGTCAGCGACCCGCAACCGCGTTGTGGGACTATGGCGCGGCGGCGGAACCGATCCTGGAACGGGCGCTCCGGCTTCGCTACAGCCTGATCCCCTATCTCTATGCGCTCGGCCACCGGACATACGAGACCGGCGCGCCCTTCATGCGCGCGCTGTTCATGGACTTCCCGGATGACGCGATCGCGAAGACGCTGGGCGACGAATATATGGTGGGGCCCGCCTTCCTCGTTGCGCCGGTGACCGAACAAGGCGCGACCGAACGGCGCGTCTATCTGCCCGCCGGCACCGACTGGTATGACTGGTGGACCGACAAGCGCCTATCCGGCAGCCAGTGGATCACCGCCGCCGCGCCGATCGATCACATCCCGCTGTTCGTGCGTGCCGGGTCGATCGTACCGCTGGGCGTCCAAGTGCCCAGCACCGCGACCGCGCAACCGCTGGACGGCATCCGCGTCTTCCCCGGCCACGACGCGCGCTTCACCCTATACGACGACGACGGGACGACCAGTGCCTATAAAAAGGGCGGTGGGCGATCGACGACGCTGATCTGGGACGACGCCAGCGGGCGGCTGTCGGCGAGCGGGGCCTTGCCGACGGGGCAGGCGCTGGCGCCTTTGGTGAAGATCGTAGGACGGTAGGTGTCCGTTCTCCTGCGAACGCAGGAGCCCAGGGTTATGAGCGGTGACGATCCTTACCCTGGGTTCCTGCGTTCGCAGGAAAACGAGAAGGACGAAGTACGAGAGGAATAGCTATGCGCCAATGGCCACTTATCGCCCTCGCCCTGCTCGCACCGTTCGCTGCCACCGCCCAAACCCCGCTGCCGCACATCCAGCCCGGAACCAGCCACCCGCAGTTGATCGTCGACGGCCACCCTTTCCTGATGCTGGGCGCACAGGCGAACAATTCGAGCAATTATCCCGCCATGCTGCCGAAGATATGGCCGACGATCGAACGGCTCCACGCCAACACGCTGGAGATTCCCGTCGCGTGGGAACAGATCGAACCCGACGAAGGACGGTTCGATTTCTCCTATGTCGACACGCTGCTTGCCGGCGCGCGGGCGCACCGGTTGCGGATCGTCCTGCTGTGGTTCGCGACATGGAAGAACACGAGCGCCAGCTACGCCCCCGCTTGGGTCCGCACCGATCGGACCCGATTCCCGCGCATGCAGGCGCCGGACGGCCACTCCAGCGTCTCGCTGTCGCCGCTCGGCGCGGCGACGCTGGCGGCGGATAGTCGCGCCTTCGCGGCATTGATGCACCACCTCGCCATCGCAGATCCCGACCACCGCGTCGTGATGGTGCAGGTGGAGAACGAAACCGGCGTCTACGGGCAGAAACGCGATGTCTCGGCCGAGGCGACGCGGCTGTTCCATGCGAACGTGCCCGATGTGCTCGCCAAGGCGGTGGGTCGGCAGGGCGACTGGGCTACGGTGTTCGGACCGCTGGCCAACACCGCGTTCACCGCCTGGCACGTCGCACGCTATGTCGACCGTGTCGCCGCCGCGGGGCAGGCCAAACTCGACCTGCCGATGTACGCCAATGCGGCGCTGAGCGATCCCTTCGCCGCGCCCGGCACGGGCGGCGGTGCGAGCGGCGGCCCCGATCTGGCGGTGATCGATATCTGGAAGGTCGCCGCCCCGCATCTCGCGCTGGTCGCGCCGGACATCTACAATCGCGATCCCATCGCGGTCGCGGCGATCCTCGATCGCTACGCCCGGCCCGACAATGCGTTGACCGTGCCCGAGATCGGCAACGCCGCCGACTATGCACGCTTCTTCTGGCCCGCGCTCGGGCACGGCGCGATGGGCTTCGCGCCGTTCGGCATGGATGGCACCGGATACGGCAATTATCCGCTGGGCGCGAAGACGCTCGACGACGCCACTCTCGCCGCCTTCGCGGAACCTTTTGCCCTGTTCGCGCCGATGACGGAGGGTTGGGCCAGGGTCGTAGGCACGCATCCCAGCTGGGGCACGGCGCGGGGACGCGACGATGCCGACCAGACGGGCGCGATCGGCGGCTGGCGCATCACCGCACAATATGGCCGCTGGCTGTTCGGCGAACCCGAATGGGCGAAGGGCGACCCCGCCCCGACGGCGGGTCGTCCCGTCGGCGGGATGGTCGCGGTACAGACGGGTCCGGACCAGTTTCTGCTTGCGGGTGCGGATGTCCGCGTTCGCTTCGCCCGGGCGGACGGCCGAGCCTCCGAGATGCTGCGCGTCGAGGAGGGACGCCTTTCGTCCGATGGCGGTTGGGTGAGCGACCGGGTGTGGAACGGCGACCAGACCGATTACGGCCTGAACCTCCAACGGCCGACGATGCTCAGGGTGACGCTCGCCCGCATCCCTTGACGATGATCCCCGTGCGAGGGATGATAGCGATACCAGAATATAAGAGGATGCCGGGATGAAGGGCTTTACGCGCCGCGATACGGTAGTCGGCGGTGCTGCCGTCCTGGCTGCATCGCCGTTGGTGGCCGCGTCCCCTGCGCCGACATCGCTGAACGCCATCGCTGCCGGCAAGGGCATGCGCTTCGGCTCGGCGGTCGCCTGGTCGCCGCTCGGTGCGGATCGCGGGTCGTTCGCCAATCCGGCCTATGCGCGGCTGATCCAGGCCGAGTGCGGACTGATCGTGCCGGAAAACGAGATGAAATGGCGCGCGCTGCGACCGGGCCCGACGAGCTTCGCCTTCGACAAGGCGGATGCGATCGTCGCCTGGGCGGAACATAGTCATCTGGCGGTGCGTGGCCATAACTTGCTGTGGCATCAGCCGAAATGGTTCCCCGCCTGGCTGAACGACTATGATTTCGGCGCCAACCCCCGCGCCGAGGGCGAACGGGTGCTAACCACGCATATCCGTACCGTCCTCGGCCGCTACGGGACGCGGATCGGCGGCTACGACGTCGTCAACGAAGCGGTCCGCCCCGCGGACGGCGCGTTGTACGATACGTCGCTGTCGCGCGCGATCGGCAGCGCCGAGGCGACGATGGACCTGGCGTTCCACACCGCACGCGCCGCCGCGCCGCACGCGCAGCTGGCGTATAACGATTATATGAGCTGGGAACCCGGCAACGGCGCACACCGGACCGGCGTGCTGAAGCTGCTGGAGGGGTTTCGCCGCCGCGGAACCCCGGTCGACGCGCTGGGCATACAGTCGCACCTCGTCACGCAGGGCACCGATATCGCCGCCGGTATCGGCCGGCTGCAGGGGGAGTGGCTGCATTTCCTGGATGCGGTGGCGCAGATGGGGTTCGCACTGCTCGTCACCGAACTGGACGTGCGCGACAACAACCTGCCTGCCGATATCGGGATCCGCGACCGGGGGGTGGCGGATTACACGCGCGGATATCTGGACGCGACGCTCGGCCACCGCCAGGTTCGCGACATATTGAGCTGGGGGCTGACCGACCGCTATAGCTGGATCGAAGGATTCGAACCGCGCACCGACGGCGCGCGTCGGCGATCGACGCTGTACGATGCGCAGTTCAAGGCGAAGCCGATGCGCGAGGCGGTCGCCGCCGCACTCGCCGCGGCACCGCGCCGCTGAGGGGGTTTGCCGGATCGGCGATGAACGCCGGCCGGTCGTGGAGGAGAAGGATCAATGAAGGCACTCGTCGCAACCTTATGCATCGCCGCGCCGATCGCGGCCGCGCCGGCGCAAACACCGGCCCAGACGCCAGCCCAAGCAGCCACCGGCGGCGGCATCTTCGACAAGGCGGTGAACAAGCCGGGGATCGGCTGGAACATCTACGGGCCCAACCAAAGCGCGCGGCAGGTCGCCGCGGCGGAAGTACCGGGCGGCGCGGCGGTGCGCGTCCAGGTGACGCGGGCGGGCGCCAATCCCTGGGACGTGGGCGGGGCCTATGCTTCGGCGAAGCCGATCGGCGCGGGCGATACGCTGCTGGTGATGGTGTATCTGCGCGCGCCGAATGCGAAGGACGCGGACGGCGTGCCGATCCCGATCGGCGCGACGGAAGCGGATGCGCCCTATACCCCGATCGCGGCGGACACGGCGAAGGTCGGCTCGACCTGGAAGCGCTATTTCGCCACTGGCGTGACCGCGAAGGCGCTGGCCGCGGGCAAGGCGCAGATTTCGGTCCAGCTGGCCGGCGCGAAGCAGGTGATCGAGGTCGGCCCCGCCTTCCTGTTCGACATGGGACCCGGTTACGACCGGTCCAAGCTGCCGCACAATTGAGGTAGCGCGCCCGGGAGAGGTCCTCCCGGGCGCGTCCCCATCAGAAGTTGCCGCGCAGGATGAACGAGTAGCGGCGATCGTTCACGAAGTAGGAGCGCGGGGCAAGTTTGTCCGGATCACCCGTATAGGCTTGCAGTGTTTCCGTCACCGCGTTCGTCAGATTGACGCCCTGCACGCCGATCTTGATGTACTTGTTGATGCTGACGAAGGCCGAAGCATCCAACTGCCCGCCTGCCCCCTGATAGATCGAAGAATAAGGGAAGATGACGTCG
>CAXTVB010000093.1:0-2717 GCA_964247555.1 uncultured Sphingomonas sp.
TTGCAGGACCGCGCCGGGCGAGATCGTCAGCTCGCCGATCGTGATCCCCTGCGCCAGGCGGGCGAACTGATCGATCAGCGTATCGACGTTGGACCCGAACGGTCCCGTCGCCAGCGTCAGCCCGAGCAGGACGAGCGCGAGCCGGAGGAATGCGGACAGGAACACGCCGGCCTGATCGATCAGGCTGGCCCGGACGCCGAAGCCGCGGTGCAGGCTGTGCCCCAACGGGCTGTTGCGCGAGATCAGTCCCGTCGACAGATCGTCCGCCAGCGCGAGCGCGATCGCGAAAGTGGCGAGCACGAGCGGCAACCAGATCAACAGCCGGCTGACAAGCACGGCCAGCGCGACATAGCCGATCAGCAACGCAGCCGCGGCGACGATCGTCGCGCCCCATGCCACGATCGAGGCGAGCGCGGTGCCCGTTTCACCCGCGCCGTCGTCGATCGCATCGCCGCGTGCGATCGCGCGCAGCCGCAGCCGCCCGATCCAGATGAGCAACAGCGCGGTGAACAGGATGTGCGCCGCCGCGATCAGGACGTTGGCCAGATCCTGCACCGCGGACCCGAGCCCGGTCGCCATCCGCACCGCGTCCAGCATGACGCTGACGAAGACCAACGCCGCCGCGATCCAGCTCCACGGCCGCAGCGCCCGGGCGGTATCGTCCGCGATCGGCAGCAGCCGCCATGTCGGCTGGTTGCGCATCAGCAGCGCACCGCCCAATGCGCCGATCAGCCCGGCGACGGTGGCGGCGCGGCCGGGCGCGACCGCCAGCGGCTCCCATGCCGGGGCCAGCATGTTCGATCCGCGCAACCCGGCGACGACGCACGCCGCGGCGATGCCGGGCAACAACGCCCCGCTGAACACGATCCACGCCGCTTGGCCCGATTTGCGCAGCCGGTTCGACGGCGCGTGATCCAGCATCACCCGCCGGCCAACCCCGCGCAGCCATATCCGCAAGGGAAACAACAGCGTCAGCGCGACGACGCAGCCCAGCAGCAACGCCCAGGGAAAGGCCGCGCCGCCTTCGACGATCGAATCACGCTCGACATCGCCGAACAGCGCGAGCCGGGCGGCGTCGCGCGGCAGTTCCGCGCCGATCGCCTGCCAGAAGGTCCAGGATAGCGGCGACGCGATCTGCGTCGACAATTGCTCGACCAATATGTCGGTCGGCCGGACCGCGGTTTCGGCGAGCAGCCGCGCGGTATCGGACACCAGCTGTCGACCGCGCTGCACTTCGCCCGCCAGCGGCGCGCGTTGCTGTTCCAGCGTGCGCTGTTCGGTCCGCAACCGCGCCGGTGCCGCTGCGGTGCCGGTGTCGATCGCCAGCTGCGCTATTTTCGCCTGGGTCGCCGCCAGCTGCGCCTGGAGATCGGCGGTGCGGGCCTGCACGACCTGCTGCACCGCCAGCGCACGCGCGTGCAGCGCGCGGCGTTCGGCGGTCCGCGTCCGCGGGGTGAGCGCCACGTCGATCGCCCGATATTCCCGCGCGGCAGCGTCGATCGCCCGGACGTCGAGATCGGCCGGCGAAGGCGCACGTGCCCCCGCCGGGGTGGCCAGGCCGAACGCCGCTGCCAGGACTATCAGGATTACGGTCCGCATCCCCACACTCTGGCGGGAATGGCGGACCTTCTCAAGGCGGCGACCTGCGTGACGGAACATGGCCGGCTCGCATGCCGGATCATCCGCGACGTTTCGCCGACTTGCGACGCGGTGCCGGCTTCGGCGCCATCGCCTGCGCCGACCGGGTCAGCGCGAACGCGCCAAGCGCGAACAGCGCGACCGCGCCGCCGATCAGGTAGAGCGGGCCATTGTCGCCCAGCCGGTCGCGAATGGCTTCGTCGCCGTCGTGCACCAGCTCGCGACCGCGTTTCACCGCACCGGCGACCGCGCCGGGCGCATCGTCCGCGAAATCGCCCACGGCATCCTTCGCCTTGCCATAGCCGTGCTGGATCGCGCCGGCGACCTGATCGACCACGCCCTCGCCCACCAGTCGGTCGCTGTCGACCGCATTCCCTACGCCGCGCTCGGCCTTGCCCAAAATGTTGCGGCTTGCGCCGACGATGCGATCTTCGTTCATGTGCATTCCTTCTTCGATTGCTGGCAACGCCCGTTGCCGACTTGCGCCGTCCAAACCAACGTCGCCGCCATTCTATCCACTGTTGTTTGCACCCACCGGGGTAGGAAAATACCAAGGAGGCATTGGGTATGAAGCGATCAGCCGAGGTATTTAAGTACCAGGGAACTTCAGGCTGCCGGTTCGGTTTAGCGACGGGCCGCGCTTCCCCGCGCACCCGAAACCGGCGAGCATCCCCCCCATGAGCACCCTCAAAAGCCTGAAGCAATCGGCCGACCTGCGGCATCTGCAGCAGATCATCGCCGACCTGACCGAGGGCGTGATGCTCATCGATCCGGATCGGTCCATCCTTTGGGCGAACGAAGCCGCACTGCGGATGCACGGTCTGAAGGACGCAGCCGGGCTTGGCGCCAATGTCGAGGAATATCGCGCCCGTTTCCAGCTGCGCTATCGCAACAACCATGTGCTGGACGCCGCCAGCTATCCGATCGAGCGCGTCGTCGCGGGCGATGCGGTCAATCAGGTGATCGTCGAAGTCGCGCCGGCCGGCACGAACGAGCCGCAATGGGTGCACCAGGTCCGCAGCCTGGTGCTGGTCGACGACGACGGCGATCCCGCCTGCCTCGTCATGATCCTGCAGGAC
>CAXTVB010000093.1:2769-10027 GCA_964247555.1 uncultured Sphingomonas sp.
TCCGATCTGCGCCACGTCAAGGTCAACCAGGGGTTCCTGGACATGACCGGCTATACCAAGGACGCGGTGCTCGGGCGGACGGTGTACGAGGTCGACGTGCTGGAGCGCGCGGACCGTAAGGACCTGGCGAAGGAGCGCATGGCGGAGAACCGGACGATCCCGCAGATGGAGGCGGAACTGACGCTGCCGACCGGCGACACGAAGCTGGTGATCGTCGCCGGTCAGCCAATCGAGCTCGACGAAGAGCCATGCATGCTCTTCACCTTCGCCGACTTGGAACCGCGCCGGAAGGCCGAACAGTCGTTCCGCCAGAGCGAGGAGCGTTTCACGAAGACGTTCCGCCTCGCCCCGGTCGCGATGGCGATCGGCGAGCGCGACGGCCATCTGCTGTGCGACGTCAACACCGCCTTCGCGTCGCTGTCCGGCTATGACGCGGCCGACATCATCGGCAAACGACTGGGCAGCAGCGGGTTGTGGGAAGCGCCGGCCACGCAGCAGGCGATCGAGACCGCGCTGCGATCCGGCGAGCCGCTGCGCAATTTCGAAACGCGGGTCCGCACCAGCGACGGCGCGTTGCTGGACGTCGTCGTGTCGACGGAGACCATGCAGCTGCGCGATGCCGAATGCGTGCTGTGGGCGTTCCAGGACATCACCGCGCGCAAGCATTCGGAAACCGAACTGATCGAGGCGATCGAGGCGGTCATGAAGGACACCACCTGGTTCAGCCGGTCCATCATGGACAAGCTGGCCCGGCTGCGCACGCCCGAACCGTCGCAGCCATCGGTCGATATCGACGAGCTGACGATCCGCGAACGCGAGGTGCTGGCGCTGATCTGTCGCGGGCTGGACGACAAGCTGATCGCTCGCGAGCTCGACGTCTCGAGCAACACCGTGCGCAACCATGTCGCGCGCATCTACGCCAAGATCGGCGTGAACCGCCGCAATGCCGCCGTCGCCTGGGCGCGGGAACGTGGGTTTGGCGGCGACTCCGTCGCCATCCGCCGCGGCTGATAGTGCCAAGATACTAAGCGGAGGGGTATTTTCCACTCTTTCGCCGCCGCCCCCCGGCCATATTTGTGTCCGCGCAGGACCCGGGCCGAACCGGAGCCGGGATCATTTGGAACGGGTGCTGCAAGGTTCCCTCGTCGCCAGCCGAAATTGCGAGCTTGTCGTCCGGCAGTATCGGACGACTGGAGGGGCGGTTCGATCAGGGACCGCCCTTAGTACCGCGCGTTCCGGGGTGGACCCGGACCGGGCCGTCCCGCCCTCCCCCGGCGACGGCGGCCCGGCACCACCCACCCCGGCGCGCCATTTCAGGGTACGCAGAATACCGCCCCCTCCCGTAAGCGAGAGGGAAGCAGGAGACGGCCGACTTGCCTGTCGCGCCGCCAGGGTCCACCGCGCTTACGAACCGCTCAGGAGTCGATTATGCCGGTCAAGGTCATCGCGTTCGTCACCGTCAAACCCGGCCAGGAGGAGGCGTTCGTCGCCGCCGCCCAGCCCTGCATCACCGCGTCGCGCGCCGAAGCCGGCGTCCTGCATTACGACCTGTGGCGCGAGGTCGAGGGCGAACGGCGCTTCGTTTTCAACGAACTCTATAGCGACGACGCGGCGGTGCAGGCGCACATGGCGTCCGACCATTTCAAGGCCTTCGGCCTAGCCGCTCGCGACCTTGCCGCGGCACGCCCGAGCATCACGGTCACGCACGCGGTCGACGTCGCCGACTGAACGGCGCCAGCTTGATCGTGACCCGGCACCGGCGCGCCCCGAGCGATCGGGGCGAGCGCGGCGCCGTGCCCCGCCGCTGAAACACAGGCTTGGTGCGGCGCAACGCATGCTGCTTTGCGGTTTGTCGCCCAAGCGGGGATGCCATCCCCCTCGAAACGCGAACGACCGAGGTGACCGGTGGCCGATCCGACGACTGCAGACGACGATGCGCGCACCACCTTCCCGCAGAATATCGACACCGTCATCGAGGCGCTGCGCCAGACCCGCGACGACTGGCGCAAGGCGCATCCTCGCCATGACGAGCGCGGCCGCTATTTCCCATCGCGCCAGGCGCTCAAGCGGATCATGCGCGAACTGGGCACCGCGCTGTTCCCGCTGCGGCTGGGTCCGTCGGAACTGACGCCGTCGAACGAAAACGCCTTCATCGCCGCCTCGCTCGAATCGACGCTGGCGCAGCTTGGCGCGCAGATCGGGCTGGAGCTGAGCTATCAGAGCGAGGGCGACGACACCGCCGCGATCGCCGCCCGCACCGAACAGGTCATCGGCGCGTTCGCCGCCGGTCTGCCGGACATCCGCCGAACGCTCGACGGCGATGTCGAGGCCGCGTACCGCGCCGATCCGGCCGCGCGCAGTGTCGACGAAGTGCTGGTCGCCTATCCATCGTTCACCGCGATCATCCATCACCGGATCGCGCATGCCCTGTACCGGCTGGGTGCGCCGCTGGTGGGCCGGCTGATCGCGGAGATCGCGCACGCCGATACCGGCATCGACATTCACCCCGCCGCCCGGATCGGCCGCGAATTCTTTATCGACCACGGTACCGGCGTTGTCATCGGCGAAACCGTCGTGATCGGTGACCGCGTCCGGCTGTATCAGGGCGTGACGCTGGGCGGCGATCCCGACCTGTTCGGCGACAAATCCGGTACGCCGCGGCACCCCGTCATCGCGAACGATGTGGTGATCCACGCCAATGCGAGCATCGTCGGCCGCGTGACGATCGGCGCGCGCGCGCAAATCGGCGGCAATGTGTGGCTGCGACAGGACGTCCCGCCCGATACACTGGTCGAGGCGCCCGCCCCCGCCTTCCGGCCGATCACGGCCACCGCCGGCTAAGGCGGCTCGCGAAGTCCGGCACGGCACATGGTCTGCCGCCGTGCGCGCGTTCACCGTACGCGGTCGGGATGGCGCGATATGTTCGAAGCCCAAAAGCTACCCGCTTCTCACCGGCGGGTTTGACCTGTACCCGTAGGGCCAACGGAGATTTTGATGGCGACGCCCCAGCTATATCCGGACCAGCCGCGCACCCCCGCCTATAAGTTCGGGCTCGTCGTGCTGCTGGGGGCGCTGCTCGCGATCCCGCTCTTTTCGGTCTATCTGCTCGTCTACGACCGGCAGTCGCAATCCTCGACGGCGCGCAGCTCGATCGTGGCGGGCTGGGGTGATACGCAGACGCTCGGCGGACCGTTCATCGTCATCCCGTTCACGCACATCGTCCAGACGACCGCTAACGAGAATGGTCGCACCGTCATCCGCCAGGAAAGCCGCGACGATTCGCTGGTGATCGCACCGACCGGCTTGCAGCTGGACACCGCACTGGCACCCGAACTGCGTCGTCGCTCGATCTACGAAGCGGTCATCTACACGGCGTCGATCCACGCGAGGGGCGTCTTCGACCTGCCCGACCTCGCGAAGTTGAACATCGATCCCGCGTCGTTGCACCTCAATCAGGCACGGATCAGCATGGCGATCAGCGGTGCCAAGGGCCTGACGGGTTCGCAACCCACGGTATCGGTCGACGGGCGGCCGCTCGCACTGATTCCCGGCTCCGGCCTGACACAGGCGGACGGCAGCGGTTTCAGCGGTATCCTTTTGACGACGCTGATGCCGAACCATCCGGTGCCGTTCGATATCGGTTTTCAGCTGCGCGGGCACGACTCGATTTCGTTGCAACCCACGGCGCAGGACACACGCTGGCACGTCCGGTCCGGCTGGCCCAATCCATCGTTCCTCGGCGGTTTCTTGCCAGCGTCGCGCAAGGTCGGTGCCGCGGGCTTCAAGGCGGATTGGCGCATCAGCAACCTGGCGATCAACCGGCCGATCGTCTCTATCAACGAACAGGCCCCAGTCGATGCCAACCAGGTCAGCGTGACGCTGCTGGATACCGTGGACCTGTACAGCGAGGTCAATCGCGCGACGAAATACGGATTCCTGTTCATCGGTTTCACGTTCGTCGCGCTGCTGATGTTCGACATCCTGGCGGGGGTCGCGATCCCCGGTCCGGCCTATCTGCTGGTCGGTGCCGCGTTGGTCCTGTTCTTCGTCCTGCTGCTCGCATTTGCCGAAATCGTCGGCTTCACCTCGGCCTATCTGGTCGCGAGCGGCGCGGTGGTGGCATTGCTCGCCTGCTATGCTGCGGCGATCCTCAAAAGCTGGCGACGCGGCGGCTTGATCGCGGTGATGCTGACCGCGCTGTACGCGATCCTGTATGTGCTGCTCAGCCTGGAGGCGTATTCGCTGCTGATCGGCTCGCTGCTGATCTTCTTCGCGCTCGCCGGCGTCATGTACATCACGCGGCGGGTGAATTGGCGGACGGGGCTGGACGACCGCGCCATCGCCGAAAGCGGGCCGGTGCCCGGTCTTGGCGCGGAATCGCAATAGGTCGGACGATGGATACGACACCGACCACCGCCGCGCGCCTTGGCGCCTATCTGCGCAGGAACGGCCTGCGTATCCTGGCCGAGCTGCTGGTGAATTTCATCCTGCCGTTCGCGATCTATACCT
Organism: uncultured Sphingomonas sp.; assembly: GCA_964247555.1. Lineage (GTDB taxonomy): Bacteria > Pseudomonadota > Alphaproteobacteria > Sphingomonadales > Sphingomonadaceae > Sphingomonas. The sequence continues at coordinate 7,279 of CAXTVB010000093.1, forward strand.
ATGCCGAAGCGCCGCTTGGCGAGCTCGAGGCGCTGATGGCGTCGTCCGCGCCGCCGATCGCGTGGAGTCTCGCGGAGTTCGCGCGCCACCGGCGGGTCGATGCGGTGTCGATCATGGTCATCGCCGGCATCGCCTTGTCGTTGCTCGCGATGCTGGGCGGCGGCGGGGTGAAATTCCTGCAGCTGCGCGAAAAGCTGGTTAGCGGGATCATCGCGTTGGCGTTTCTGGGATCGGCGGCGATCGGCCGACCGCTGATCTACGAGTTGGCGCGCGCCAGGATGCGGCGTCGGTCCGAGGAAGAGGCGCAGCAATTCGAGGCGTTGCAGGTCCATGCCGGCTTTCGCCGGACGATGACCGTCATGACCCTGGTCTGGGGATCGGGGCTGCTCGCCGACGTCGTCCTGTCCGCCGCGCTGGTCTTCGCCCTGAGCATCCGCGCCTATATGATCGTCAACACGATCCTGGGTTATGGCACCCTCGCCCTATTGATACTCTGGTCCGCGCTGTACGGGCAGCGGGCAAAACGTCGCGGGGAGGCGCGCCGCGTGGCGGCGGAGGCCGGCGGCAAATGACGGCGTGCCCGACCGTTCACTTGCATTTGGGGACGTTCAAACTCGTCGCTCCCTTCGCATCGAACCACGCCGCACCGTCCGACACCATGGCTTGACCGTTGCGGACGAACATCTCGTGCGGCACCGCCTGTTTCAGCGCGTTCACGAAGCATGGCGTGAAGATGCTTGGCCACGCCGCACGGAGTTGCGCGCTGTTGCGGATGCGGTAGGTCCGGGTCGCCAGCACGGTCAGCGGGAACGAGACTGCGGAGGCCGCATCGGCCCGGTCGCCTTGCACGACATCGTGGAGGAACCGCTGGACGCGCGCTTCGAACTGCGGCGCCGGTTCCTTCGTCACATCGGCATAGCGATCCGCCCCCTGCGGCCCGCCGACCAGGGCGATGTCGAGCCGAGCCGGCAGCGTCTTCTTCCCGTCGGTCCAGGTGCCGACAAGCGCGGTCGACGTGTAGAAACTCAGCGGACGGGTCGCCGTCCGGTCGTTGGTCCGGAAGTGAAGATCGAACGTCGCGCCATCGGCACCATGCAGCGTGATCGTCTCTGCCGCGACATTGCCCGACAGGGGGATATCGACCGGGCGTCTGGCGTAGAAATAATGCCCCGCGACGAAGACGCGATGGTCGCGGACCGTGAAATGCGCGCCGACGCGGTACGGCCCGACCGATCCGGTCAGCCCGATCTGATCGATCGCCTGCGCGAATGCGGGTGCGAGCGGCGCGATCAGTGCCGTTCCGAACGTTGCGATCATTGTCCACATGCGCATCGTCTCCACGAACCGACGATAGGGTGCCATGCGCCTTGCCGAGCAGGGCTTCTTGTCGGACATATACGCCTCCGCTACTGCCCTGGACCGGACCGTGAACGAATAAAAAGGATGTGGTTACAATGCCGACTTCGCTTATCCAGTTCCGATTGCCCGACGGCACGCGCGGCGTCGCCGCGTTCACCGGCGATGGCGCGCCCCGCCACGTCACGGGCGCGACGACCGTGCTGGACCTGGCGCAGGCGGCGCTGGCGGATGGCGTCACCCTGCTGGAAGCGGTCGAACGCCAGGGGTTTGGCGAGGCGGTCGATCCCGCGGCGGTTACGTTGCTATCGCCGATCGACCATCCCGACCCCGCGCATCTGTTGCTGACCGGCACCGGCCTGACGCATCTCGGTTCGGCGGAGGGACGGGACAAGATGCACCGTTCCGCGGCCGAGAATCCGCAGCCGACCGATTCGATGAAGATGTTCCTGATGGGGGTCGAGGGCGGCAAACCGCCCAGCGGCGAAGCGGGCGTGCAGCCCGAGTGGTTCTACAAGGGCGACGGATCGATGCTGATCGCCCCGGACGCGCCGCTACGATCGCCGTCCTTCGCGCTGGATGCCGGCGAGGAACCGGAGATCGCGGGCATCTACGTCATCGATGCGGACGGCACCCCGGTCCGGATCGGCTTTGCGCTGGGCAACGAGTTTTCCGATCATGTGACCGAGCGGGGCAATTATCTGTGGCTCGCGCATTCCAAGCTGCGCACCGCGGCGCTGGGACCGGAATTGCTGCTGGGCGACCTGCTGCAGGATGTGCGCGGGACGAGCCGGATCCGGCGCGACGGCGCGGTGCTGTGGGAGCGCCCATTCCTGTCGGGGGAAGCGAACATGTCGCATTCGGTCGCCAATCTGGAGCATCATCATTTCAAATACGACCTGTTCCGCCGTCCGGGCGACGTGCACGTCCATTTCTTCGGCACTGCGACCCTGTCGTTCAGCGAGGGCGTGAAGACCGAGCCGGGCGACATATTCGAGATCGAGGCGGACCCGTTCCGCCTGCCGGTCCGCAACCCGATCGCGCTCGCCGCGCCGGTCGACGTCGTCGTGCGGACGATCTGACATGGCAATTCGCATCGGCATCGTCGGCGTCGGCAAGATCGCACGCGACCAGCATATCCCCGCTTTGGCGTCCTCGCCCGATTTCGAACTGGTCGCCGCCGCCAGCCTCCAGGGCAGCGTGGACGGCGTCCCCAATTTCGGGTCGATCGAGGACATGATCGCGGCCGTGCCGCTGGATGCGGTCGCGCTCTGCCAGCCGCCGCAAGTGCGCTTCGCCGCCGCCCGATGCGCGCTGGCGGCGGGCAAGCACGTGTTCCTGGAAAAACCGCCGGGCGCGACGCTGGGCGAGGTCAGGGTCTTGTGCGATCTCG
>CAXTVB010000094.1:0-9889 GCA_964247555.1 uncultured Sphingomonas sp.
TAGATCTGGTCCTCGAACTTCTTGCCGCGGTTGTACGACCCGCGATTGTCGATCTGGAAGAAGATGTAACCCTGGCCGACCAGATATTGCGGCAACGCGCCCTGCCAGCCGCGGGTGACCTGCTGGCCGGTGCCGGGGCCACCATAATGCTCGAAGAAGACGGGGTATTTCTTCCCCTCGACCAGCGGCGGGGTGATCATCTCCCAATACAGCGTCGTGCCGTCCGCGGCCTTGATCGTCCCGAATGTCGTCTGCTGGTGGCTCGCGAGGTAGGGATAATAGGGATGGCCGGCGACGATCGCATTCTCGTTGATCCAGTCGATCCGCTTGCCGTCGGTATCCGCCAGATACACCTGCGTCGGCTCGGTCGGGCTCGACCGCGCCACGATCAGCCGCGTGTTCGCCGCATCCATCGTCGCGCCATTGGTCCAGCCGCGCTCGGTCAGGCGGGTGACCACGTTCGGATGCGCGAGGTCGAGCGCATAGAGCTGCTGCTCGAGCACATCGTCCTTCGTGCCCATGAAATATACCCGCCGCTTCGCCTCGTCGACGCCGACGAGTGACGTGACCACCCAGGGGCCCTTGGTCAGCTGCGTCCAATGCCCCTTCGCGAACAGGTAGAGATGGCCATAGCCGTCGCGTTCGGACCGCCAGATCAGCCCGCCATCCTTCATCGGCTTGTACGCGTCCGACAGGTTCAGCCAGCTCTTGGCACCCGATTTCTCGCTGAACAGGATGACCGACTTGCCTGTCGCGGGGTCGACGCGGAGCATGTCGAGGCGCTTCTGGTTGCGGCTCTCGCGCTGGACGAGCAGCGCGGAGCCGTCCGGCAGCCAATCGACGCGGGCGAGATAGATATCGGGATCGACCCCGAGATCGACCTTCACCTGTCCGCCGCCATCGGGGTTGATGACGGACAGCTCGACCAGCACATTGGGCGTGCCCGCGGCGGGATAGCGCTGCTGGAACACGCTCGTCCCCGTCGCGCCGATCGCGGCGCGGGTCGCGACATGGACGGGAGCCTCGTCGAACCGCTCGACCGCGATGTGGCGTTCGTCGGGCGACCACCAATAGCCCGTGCGACGGTCCATTTCCTCCTGCGCGACGAACTCCGCCTCGCCGAAATGGATCGTCCCGCCGCCGCCCTTGGTCAGCGCCTTGGCGTCGCCCCCCGCCAGCGGCTGCGCCCAAAGATTCTGGTCGCGCACGAAGCTGACATAACCGCCCTTGGGACTGACGATCGGGTTCAGCTGCCCACCCGGGGTGTTCGTCAGCCGGCGCGCCTGGCCGTCGAGTGTCGCGAGATACAGGTCGCCGTCGATCGGGACCAGGATCGACTTGCCATCGGGCGCGAAGTCGTACGCGACGATCCCCTTCGATCCGCCGATCCGCGCGCGTTCACGCTGCATCTTCTCGGCTTCGCTCAATTCCGCGCCGGTGCCGACCTTCTTGGAATCGACCAGCATCCGCTCCGCGCCGGTCCGCGTGTCGCGCGCCCACAGATCGAGCCGCTCCTTCTCGTCCGCGCGCGGCCGCAGCGAGGTCAGCAGCGTGCCGTCGGGCGACAGCCGCAGCGCGCGCGGCTGCGATCCGGACAGGTCGGGGCTGCCGAACACGCGCGCCAAAGTCAGCGTGGCCGGTGCCTCTGCGGGCGGCGTGACCGGGGCTGCCGGCGCGGCCGGCGGCACTTGACCCTCAGCGGCCATCGCCGTGGTCCCGCCGAGGATCATTGCCGAAGCCCCTACCGACGCCAATGCCAGCCCCAAAACCCATGCGCGCATCCATTTCCTCCTGCCGCCGGCGACCGGCGCTTACGTGCTTATCGCGGTGGGTGGGCGGGGCGTAAAGGGGTGGGGCGACGGCATGCGCCACACCTCCGTCACCCCGGGCTTGTCCCGGGGTCCATCGTGCCGCGAATCGGAAGCGTGCGAATGCGCGGCACGATGGATGCCGGGACGAGCCCGGCATGACGGTAGGGGACGGAACACCCTAAACCCACCATAAACCTCGTCTTTACGCGCTTCGGTATACAAGCGACGCCGAGAAGGTGCCGCGACCCCATCGCAACCCGCGCGCATCACCAAGGACGGCCCGACGAATGACGCTCGCACCCCCAACGATCGGACGCGATACCGGCGCCTGGGAACTGGTCGAACGACTGGCCCAGACCGACGGCATCGCCGCGCATCCACAGGTGCTGCGCCTGTGTGCGCGCCGCCCCGATCAGCGCGACCTGGCGGATGCGGTGCATGCGCTGTGCGCGACGCACGGCCGTCATCCCGGCATGCCCGACGACGCCTATGCGACGGGCGCGCAGGCGGACGCGCAGGATTGGCTGGCGATGCTGTCCGACGCCTTCGCCCGCGAACGCGCGTATCTGGCGCAGCTGACCGCGGCGGTCGGCCCGCTGCCTTCCACCCCCGGCCAGCAGGCGAGCGAGGCTGCGGTGGCCGCACAACGCCATGCGCTGGAGATGCTCGCCCGCTCCGCGCGCGGCGGCTGCGCGACGGGGGCGATCGCCGCCCTCACCATCGATTGGCGATCGATCCGCGCGGTGCTGGACGCCGCCGCCAAGCATTTCGGGGTCGATAGTCCCGTCTGCCCCCTGCCGCCCCAGGCGGAGACCGCGACCGTCGTCACCTCGCTCGGCGGCAGTCCCGCCTGCGAACGTGCGATCAGCTTCGGCGCGCAGGCGCTGTTCGCGCAGCATCGCGGGCTGTGGGACTTGCTGGAGGCGCGCACCGCCGCGCGGGGGTGAGGACCGGCCCGGACCGGAGGAGCATCACCGGCTTGCGCCGAACCGATTGATCCGCCATCGAACGATCCGGTTTTGAAGAGAGACGGATCGGCCATGAAGCGCTTCGAAGGCACGCAGAGCTATGTCGCGACCGACGACCTGAAGGTCGCGGTCAACGCCGCGGTCACGCTGCGCCGTCCCCTCCTCGTCAAGGGCGAACCCGGCACCGGCAAGACCGTGCTGGCCTATGAGATCGCGAAGGCGGTGAACGCGCCGCTGATCGAATGGAACGTGAAATCCACCACCAAGGCGCAGCAGGGGCTGTACGAATATGACGCGGTCGCCCGTCTGCGCGACGGGCAACTGGGCGACGAGCGCGTCCACGACATCGGCAACTATATCCGCCGCGGCAAGCTGTGGGAGGCGTTCACGATGGACCAGCCCCCCGTCCTGCTGATCGACGAGATCGACAAGGCGGATATCGAATTCCCCAACGATCTGCTCCAGGAACTCGATCGCATGGAATTCCATGTCTACGAGACCAAGGAGACGGTGCGCGCAGTCGAACGGCCGATCGTCGTCATCACCAGCAACAACGAGAAGGAACTGCCCGACGCGTTCCTGCGCCGGTGCTTCTTCCACTATATCAAGTTCCCGGACCGCGCGACGATGCAGGCGATCGTCGACGTCCATTTCCCCGGCATCCAGAAGATCCTGGTGTCGAAGGCGATGGACATCTTCTACGACGTCCGCGACGTGCCGGGGCTCAAGAAGAAGCCGTCGACCAGCGAACTGCTCGACTGGCTGAAGCTGCTGCTGCACGAGGACATGCCGCTCGACGTGCTGCAGAACCGCGACCCGACCAAGGCGATCCCGCCGCTGCACGGCGCGCTGCTGAAGAACGAACAGGACGTGATGCTGTTCGAACGGCTGGCGTTCATGGCGAAGCGGCAGGCGAACCGGCCCTGAGCGATCGACGTGCTGGAGATGAGCCTAGGTTCATAATCAATTCGGTATATGCGGCATACCGATAAGGGCAGCGGCTTACCAAGCCCTGCCAGACCGCATCAACGCTCGTTATTTTTAATTAACCCTTCGCGCTGATCGAGTTTTAAACTTCTCCCCATAGACTTGGGCTCAGAACGGGGGAGACGGTGCATGTTCAAAGTCGTGGTCGGTGGTAGCGCGATTGCTGCTCTTCTTTTACCGATCGCGGCCGCTGCTGCGCCCCGCGATGTCCTGCAACCAATCCAGTCGGCCGCCGAAAGCGTACGCTTTGATCGTGGGGAATATGTCGTTGATGCACAGGGTAGCCGTGCTGCGGTCCAGCTTCGCTCGGTAACCGAACATGGGAGCACGTCGTTTGACGTTTTCATCCTGAATACAGGGTTCGCTCCAATCAACGTCGATGTGAGCGATATCCAGATTGACGGAACGGAAGAACCGGTGCGCGTGCTGACACGCGCCGAACTGGAGCACAACGCGGAACATCGTGCGCGATGGCAGAAGTTTTGGTCGGTTGTAGGAACCGGACTGATAGCCGCGGGACAGGCGAGCGCTCGTAATTACTATCATGTCACAACTGCCACGCCCTATGGTGTCATACGCAGCGGCATAAGTACTCCTTGTACTAGCTGCCAGCTCGCCGCTAGTTATACCTTGGCCGCCGGTAGCACGCGGATTGGCCGTATTCAGGAAACGCTCGACCAGACCAGAGCAGCCATTGGCGCCCAAGCTTTTCAGCTAAGCACAATCAATCCCGGTCAGGCCTATGGTGGCCGTATATTTCTCACACGCTTCAAACACCAGGCGGGTGAGAACATACGCATGACGGTGAACGTTGACGGCGAACCCTTCGCATTTGGCTTCCACTTTGTGCCGGAAGGCGGGCCAACCCCATCGTACCGTATCGCCGCATTCGCCACACCTTCGACGTCGGCTCCAAATGCCTCATATGCCCTCGCCCAAACACCGCCGGTTGGGCAGCCAGCGGTTTTTACGCGATCGATCCCACAGCCCGTATTTCGAGCGGCGAATATGAATGTCGGCTCAAATATGGTCGCGCCTTCGACCATGAACGTCCAATCGACGATCCCGGCCGTAGGATACGGGCTTTCGCAAAAATGGCACCGTTATCATGCGATGTTGATGGAGAATGGGATATCCAGAAGCCAAGCGAAGCAGATGGCTGACGAGGAATTCGGGCCGATCGATTAAGGTCTCACCTAGTCGTGATACTAGGGACTCGCCGGTTCGCGCATGCGGTACGCTGAGTCGAACCAACACCGCCCGCAAACCATTGATTAACCACGCTGCCTAACCGCACGGTCACCCCGCCTCGCTACACCGGCTGCATGCGTAAAGCGTGGTGCAAACTCGGTTTCCTATTCGGCGCGATCGTGATCGCGACGCCGTCCGTCGCCGCGCCGCTGCTCGATTATGTCGGCCAATGCGTCCCCTTCGCGCGCGCCGCGTCGGGCATCCAGATCTACGGCGATGCCTGGAGCTGGTGGGACCAGGCGCAGGGCAAATACGAACGCGGCCACCGGCCCGAGGTCGGCGCGGTCATCGTCTTTCGCCGCACCGGTCGCCTGCCGCTCGGCCATGTCGCGGTCGTCAGCCGGATCGTCGAGAACCGCGTCGTCATGCTGACGCATGCGAATTGGTCGCGACAGAATGGCGAACGCGGGCATGCCGAACAGGACGTGACGCTGTACGACGTCTCGGCGGACAACGACTGGTCCGACGTGAAGGTCTGGTATCGCGATTCGGAAGGGCTCGGCAGCACCGTCTACCCCGTCAGCGGCTTCGTCTACGCCCCCGGTCCGCCCGCCCGCGGGCTGACCGGACGCCATCCCGACGATGTCGCAGCGCTGATCGACGCCTATGTCCCCGATGCCGGTAGGCGCACCCACTAAGAGGTTGCAATAGCCCCGGTTGCACTGGCACTCACGCGTCGACCTCGATCGACGGAACGACCCATGCGCGCCAGCCTCGCTACCCTTGCCCTTCTCCTCTCCGGCACCGCTACGGCGCAGCAGCTACCCCCCGACATCCCCGCACATTTCACGCCCGCGAACGCCGGCTTCGACCACAGCCGGACCGAAGTCGACATCCCGATGCGCGACGGCATCAAGCTGCACGCGATCGTGCTGGCGCCCAAGGGCGTGAAGGACGCGCCGATCCTGCTCGACCGCACGCCCTACGGCGCCGACGATGCGAGCAGCAAGGCGTCGAGCGCGCACGCCGCGATGCTGGTGTCGCCTGCCAATGCGATGCTCCTGAACGCGGGCTACATCCTGGTGTTCGAGGATATCCGCGGCAAGCACGGGTCGGAAGGCGCCTATGTGAACGAGCGCCCGCTGGTCGGGCCGCTGAACGCGTCGGGCATCGACCATTCGACCGACGCGTACGACACGATCGATTGGCTGGTGAAGCATGTCGACGGCACCAACGGCCGCGTCGGGATCGCGGGGACGAGCTATGACGGGATGATGGCGGCGATGGCGCTCGTCCATCCGCACCCCGCGCTGAAGGCCGCGGTGCCGGAGAATCCGGTCATCAATACCTGGATGAACGACGACGATTTCCACGGCGGCGCGTTCCGGTTGATCGGATATGATTATTATTTCGCGCAGGATGCCGCGAAAGGCGATGCAGGCGATCTGTGGCGCGACGCCTATGACGATTACGACACCTTCCTGCGCGCGGGTTCGGCGTCCGCCTTCGTGAAGAGCCGCGGGCTAGGCCAGCTCCCCTATGTCAACCGGATGCACGACCATCCGGCATACGACGCCTTCTGGCACGCGCAGGCTTTGGACGAAATCCTGCCGAACCAGAAGCAGACGGTGCCGACCTTGTGGGTCGCGGGCCAATGGGACCAGGAAGATATCTACGGCGCGGTCGCGGCGTATGAGGCGGTCAGCAAGAACGATCCCGATCACGTCAACCGCCTGGTCATCGGGCCGTGGCGGCACGGCGGCTGGGCGGGCAATGGCGCGACGCTGGGCGGGGTGTCGTTCGGCGACGACACCGCCTTGTGGTTCCGCCGCCACGTCATGCTGCCGTTCCTGGACGAGCATCTGAAAACGAACGGCGCGGCGGCAAACCTGCCGCCGGTGCTCGCCTTCCAGACCGGCGCGAACGCGTGGCAGCGCCTGGACCACTGGCCGGTCGCCTGCACCACCGGCTGCGCCGATCCCGTCCAGCGGCTGTATCTGGAACCCGCGGGCGCCCTGTCCTTCGCCGCCCCGACCGCGCGCGGGGCGGAGACGGCGAGCGACAGCTATGTTTCCGATCCCGCGAAGCCGATCCCCTATCGCCCGCGCCCGATCAGACCGACCTATGCGAAGGGATCGACCTGGGGCCAATGGCTGGTCGATGACCAGCGCGCCTTTGCCGACCGGCCCGACGTCCTGGTCTATCAGACGCCGCCGCTGACCCAACCGGTCGCGATCGGCGGCGCGGCGATGGTCAATCTGCTGGCGGCGACGACCGGGACCGACGGCGATTTCGTGGTGAAGCTGATCGACGTCTACCCGGACGAATATCCCGAACGGCCGGAGATGGGCGGCTATCAACTCGGCATCGCGATGGACATCTTCCGCGGGCGCTATGCGGCGAAGGGGTTCGGGACGCCCGAACCGCTGGTCGCCAATCGACCGACGACGATCCGGTTCGCGCTGCCCAATGCGAACCATATGTTCCTGCCCGGTCACCGGATCATGGTGCAGATCCAGTCGAGCTGGTTCCCGCTCTACGATCGCAATCCGCAGACCTATGTCGCCAGCATCTTCGACGCGAAGCCCGCCGATTATCGCAAGGCGACGGTCACGATCTTCCATGCGCCGCGCGAGGCGAGTTTCATCGAGCTGCCGATCGTGCCCGCCGGCCCGGCCCCCGTGGCGACCGCGACCGCCGCGGCCAGCGAATAGAACGGCCCGGCCATGTTCCTGAACTTCCTCGACGAACTGCGTGCGGCGGGCATTCCCGCAAGCCTGAAGGAGCATCTGCTGCTGCTGGAGGCGCTGGAGGCCGAGGTGATCGAGCGCACGCCGGAGGATTTCTACTATCTGTCGCGCGCGGTGTACGTGAAGGACGAGGGGCTGCTCGACCGGTTCGACCAGGTATTCGCCAAGGTGTTCCGCGGGATCGCGACGACCTTCGGCGTGCAGGGCCAGGAACTGCCCGCCGACTGGCTGAAGGCGGTCGCCGAGAAATTCCTGACGCCGGAGGAGATGGCGGCGATCAAGGCGCTGGGCTCCTGGGACGAGATCATGGACACGCTCCAGAAGCGCCTCGCGGAGCAGGAAAAGCGCCATCAGGGCGGCAACAAGTGGATCGGCACCGGCGGCACCAGCCCGTTCGGCAATTCGGGCTACAACCCCGAAGGCGTCCGGATCGGCGGGGAGAGCGTCCACAAGCGCGCGGTGAAGGTCTGGGACCAGCGCGAATTCCGCAACCTGGACAACACGCGCGAACTGGGCACGCGCAACATCAAGGTCGCGCTACGCCGGCTGCGCCGTTTCGCGCGCGAGGGCGCGGCGGACGAACTGGATATCGACGGCACCATCGCGGGCACCGCGCGACAGGGCTATCTCGACATCGTCATGCGCGCGGAACGCCGCAATGCGGTGAAGCTGCTGCTGTTCCTCGACGTCGGCGGATCGATGGATCCGTTCGTGAAGCTGTGCGAGGAATTGTTCAGCGCCGCGACGAGCGAGTTCAAGAACCTGGAATTCTTCTATTTCCACAACTGCCCGTACGAAGGCGTGTGGAAGGACAACAAGCGCCGCTTCGCCGAGCGCACGCCGATGTGGGACGTGCTTCACAAGTTCGGCCACGACTATAAGCTGGTGTTCGTCGGCGATGCGTCGATGAGCCCGTACGAGATCACGCATCCGGGCGGATCGGTCGAACATTTCAACGAGGAATCGGGGGCGGTGTGGATGCACCGGCTGACGACGACCTATCCGGCCGCAGTATGGCTCAACCCGGTGACGAAGGAGCAATGGGGCTATTCGCAATCGGTCGGGATCGTCCGCGAACTGATGAACGACCGCATGTACCCGCTGACGCTGGGCGGGCTCGATGAGGGCATGCGGGAACTGACGCGGAAGCGGTAGGACTCAGCCGACCAGCGCGGCGACTTTCGCGCGGTAGCGCTCCACCAGTTGCAGGCGGCGGTCGCGTGCCTCCACGGTCACGGCGCAGGCGGCGGCACGGTGCTCCATGCTGATCCGGCGGTTATAATATCGAAGATCGGATTCCATCGGGACGGCCCCTCCCCCGGTTCGCCACTATTAATCTGTGATAAGCGTTTACCGCAGAGTCTATGAACAAATCGGCCATATCGTTGAGCCGACGCCTAGATACGGTGGATCGTGCCACCGATGACCGGATCCGGCACGCCCGTGGTGCCCGGATAGCTGATCGGCGCCCCCGCGAGCGTCCGAACCGCCATGAATGCGAAGCCCTCGGCCTCTACCGAATCGCCATTCCATCCGATCGAGTCGCTCGATTCGGGAACAAGCCCGGTCCGAGTCGCGATGGCGGCGAGCAAGGTCGGGTTGTGCCGCCCGCCGCCGACGACGATCAACCGGCGCGGCGGGGCGGGGAGCAGGCGGAGCGCCAGCGCCACCGTCTGCGCGGTGAAGGCGGTCAGCGTGGCGGCGCCGTCCTCGACCGACAAGCCTCGCGCCGGCTGGATCGTGAAGTCGCCGCGATCGAGCGATTTGGGCGGGGCTTCGTCGAACCAGGGATTGTCGAGCATCGCGGCGAGCACCGCCTCGTCCACGCGGCCCGCCGCGGCGAGCGCGCCGCCCTCGTCGAAGCGCAGTCCGCGCGTCTCCTCCACCCAGCTGTCGATCAGCCCGTTCGCCGGGCCGGTGTCGAACGCGATCAGCTCGCCGGTGGCGCCGATGAACGTGACGTTCGCCACCCCGCCGAGGTTCAGGATCGCCAGCGGCCGGTCCAGCCCCGCGGCGAGCGCGGCGTGGTATATGGGCAGCAGCGGCGCACCCTGTCCGCCCGCGGCGACGTCGGCGCTGCGGAAATCGGACACCGTCGTGATACCCGTCGCCGCCGCGATCACCGCGCCGTCGCCGATCTGCCACGTCCAGCCGCGATCGGGGCGATGCGCGACGGTCTGGC
>CAXTVB010000095.1:0-9776 GCA_964247555.1 uncultured Sphingomonas sp.
GGTTGCAGACGAACACCGGGAGCGCGAGGGAGGCCGTCGTCGGCAGGGCACCGTTGATGGTCGCACCGCCGTTGGGCGAGGCAAACCGGATCGCGGCCGGCGTGCCGGTATAGAAAACGTCGCTCCGATAGTAGTTGCCCGACAGATAGGCTTGCGTCTTGTCGCCAAGCTGCACCGTCAGACGAGCGCTGGCACCGATGCGCTGCTGCGACGGCGCGATCACACCATATTGATTGCGCGTGTCCAGCTGGCAGTTGACGAGTGCTGCGTTGCTGACGGCGGCGGCCTGCGCCGCGTTGAGCGTGATGGGATTGAGCGTACCGCAACCGGCGTTGGCACTCAGCAGCTGGTAGCGCGCGCCGACGGCGGTCGTATTGGTCGCGTTATAGGCGCGAACGACCGGGACTGTCGTCGTTCCGAGGGCGCCATAGGTGCCGTCGAACTGGATACCATTCTGTACGCCGTTGGTACGGCAGGTTCTCGAGCCTGCCGGGATCACGACAGCGCCCGTCGTCGGGTTGGTCGTGCCGACGCTGATGCCGCACAAATTGCTAAGGTTGGACGTGTTGTAGGGGTAACCGCGATCGCTGTTCTTCAGCATGTCGTTCTGCTGATATTCGCCGCTGACATAGAAGTTGAAATGCTGTTCGGCGAGATCGCCGTAACCCGCGGTCAGATCGACGCGTTGCTCGGCGGAGTCACCACGCTCGGAGATCCCGCCCGACACGTTGCCCTTGACACCGGTGAACTGCTTTTTCGTGATGATGTTGACGACGCCCGCGATCGCGTCCGCGCCGTAGGTCGACGAGGCACCGTCCTTCAGCACCTCGACCCGCTCGACGATGGCGTCGGGGATAGAGTTGATGTCGACGAAGTTTCGCGTGCCGTCGTCCGCCAGCGGATAATAAGCGGCGCGCAGCCCGTCGAACAGCACGAGCGTCGAGTCGGTTGTCAGGCCGCGCAGCGACGGGGCGGACGCGCCCGACGCGAACGCGCCGTTGGCGGAGAAGGAGTTGGGCAGCGTGCCGGCACCGTTGGCCGATAGGCGCTGAATGGCCTCGGTCACCGTATTGATGCCGCGCTTCTGCAGCTCGTCGGCAGTCAGGACGGTGACCGGCGACGGCGTTTCGGTATCGGTGCGGCGGAACAGCGAACCGGTGACGACGATGTCTTTTTCGTTCGCGGCTTGGTCGGACGTCGCGTCGGTCGTCTGCGGTACGGTTGCGGATGACGTCTGTGCAGCGGCGATTGACGGCATACCCGCAAAGAGGATGGCGAAAGGAGCGGCGGTGGCGAGAAGTCGCGTGCGATGGACGAAAGTCATCGTGCCCATAAAATTCAGTCCCCTGCTGGACGCGCCCACGTACCGCGGTGCGCGCCTTGTCCCAGTCCGCTCGGCCTGATTGGCTTGCGGCGTTGCAGCGAGAATGATGGCAGGCCCGGACGTTGTAAAGGAAACCGGAACCAATGCTGAAGCTTTTATGAACTTTGCGTCATTTAGCGACAAATATACCACATCGGTTCTAAAATCCGATTCTTGGCCGCTTTGCAGGTGCAGAACCGCAAACGCCAAAGGGCGGCTCCTTTCGGAACCGCCCCTCCCAATCGATCGTACGTGTGGCGAACTAGAAGTCGACCTTGGCACCGACGCGGAACGACCGGCCGATGATACCCTCGTCCCCGACGACAGGATTGTAGAGATATGCGCCGTAGGTCGTGCCGTCGATCGGCGGCTTGGTATCGGCGACGTTGAGCATGTCCATGTACAACGTGAAGCGCGGTGCGACCTTCACTTCGCCATGGAGGTCGACAAATACCACGCTCTTCACGTCGCAAGGCTGGTACGCATTGCCGTCGTTGTTGACGGGAACCAAGCTGCAGTCGCCGGCGACACTGCCCTGGTCTTCGGCCGAATAATTGTAACCGCTCGTGTAGTAGGCGGTCGCGGTCAAAGACGCGGCACCGAAATCGACCGTGTTCTGCCAGTTTGCCTTCCAGCGCTGCGTTCCCGAGCCTGCGGTCAGATTATAGTTGCCGAGCGTGCCGGCATAATGTTCGGTGTGACCATCCGGAAACTCGGTGTTCAGATAGAAGATGTACGTGGCGGAGCCGGACGTCGTGTACTTGATCTTGTCGGTGACTGGGAAGGAAGCCCGAACACCGAAATCGATACCCGACGTTTCGATCGTGTTGGCGTTGATGAAGCTACCCTGTGCGAAGGCGATACGCGGACGCGAAGCGGCGTTGGCGGGCTGTACGCCCGTCGTATCGGCCGCATCTGGGATAATCGTCACGCCGCCCAGCTGCGTCTGACCGGTCAGGTAGTAGTTGTTGATCGCGGACGCGAAGTTCACCGACGTGATCGCGTTCGTTTTGCGGATGTTGTAGTAATCCACGGTGAATTCGACGCGGTTGACGGGCTTCAGAATGGCGCCCGCGGTGAAGTTACGCGACTTTTCCGGCTTCAGGTTGGGATTGCCGACCGTGGTCTCGCCGATCGAATAGGACGTCAGATAGGGATCGAGCGCGCCGGTGGAGGTCAAGTGACCTGCGGTGAAGCTGGCGGGCAGCGACCCTGCAGCAACGGTGACATAACCCGTCGTCGGCAACGAGTTCGATTCCGCAAAGCTCGGGATACGGAAGCCGCGCGAGAACGTGCCCCGCAGCGACAGCTGACGGAACGGCGTGAAGATCGCACCGATCTTCGGCGAGAAATTGCTCTGCCCGGTGGAATAATGGTCGTAGCGGCCCGAACCGTCGATTTCGAGCTGCGTGACGATCGGCGCCTTCACTTCGAAATAAGCCGATTCGACGTCGCGCTGCCCGACCGCACCGAAGGCGTTCAACGTGAAGTAGCGGTTCGTCGGGCCGTTGTAATCGGGGTTGCCGCTGGGATCGTTTACCGATTCGTGACGGAACGCAGCGCCAACCGCCGCCTGCAACGCACCGCCGGGCAGCTGGAACAGCTCCTTACCGACGTTGCCCTGGAACTGGTACAACTTGGACTGGTCCTGGTTGGTCTGGGTCGGGGTCAGATAGGACAGCGCTGCAGCGCTCGTCTGCGTCGGATTGATGAAATTATACGATCCGTCGGCAACCTCGTCGAGCAGATGCTGTGCGAACACATAACCGAACGCCCGCGTCTGAAGCTTGTTGATCATGGCTGTGCCATCGATCGAGTAGGTCCAGTTGTCGCCGAATCCGCCATGCAGGCTTGCAGCAGCGCGGTAGACCTGGCTGCGCGTAGAATAGGCGGTGTTGCTCGTCGGAAGGACACCCGCGATCCGTGCGACCTCACCTGCTGCCGCGAAGGGGTTGTTCGGATTGAGCGTGCCATTGGCGGCCGTGCAGGGCGCGGCCGTGCCGCGTGGGCAGATGAAGACCGGCAGCGTCAGGACACCGGACCCGGCGGCATAGATCGCGCCCGATGTCGAGGTGCTGAAGCGCGGGAAGTCGATGCCGGGCGGTAGGCTGCCCACGAACCCGCTGGGGCCACCGGTGGAGTAGGTGTAGCTGTTCTCGTAGTTCAACTCGCCGGTGAATTCCGATCGATCGCCGAGCTTCAACGTGACATGGCCCGATCCACCCGCGCGACGCTGCAGCGGTTCGATCTCGCCGAACTGCGCGACATTGTCCTGCTGGCAGACGGTACGCGGGGCGGTCGCGTTATTCTGAAATTCCGTGTCGCTCAGCGTATAGGGGGTCAAACCCTGGCAGCCGTTCAACAGCTGATAGCGCCCGAGCGCCGTACCAAGCGTCGCCTGAGTCACGCTGGTGCTCGTCTGCGTGTAAGGACGCACGATGAAAGCGGTGGTCGACGACAGCCCGTTATAGACGCCGTTCGTTACCCCGTTTGCGATCCCGTTCGAGCCGCAGACGCCGTTGTAGCAGACGCCCTGCTGGTCCGCCGTGTTGTACGGATAGCCGCGATCGCGATTATAGACGGCCGCGCTATCGATATAGTGGCCGCTCAGATAGACGTTGAAGCGGTCCTCGTTCACATCACCATAGCCCACGGTCGCGCTCAACCGGTGGTTGGCGGCGTCGCCGCGTTCGCTGATACCCGACTCCGCGGTCAGATGGATGCCCGTCACCTGCTTCTTGGTGATGATGTTGACCACGCCCGCGACCGCATCGGCGCCGTAGGTCGAGGATGCGCCGTCCAGCAGCGTTTCGATACGGTCGACGATTTCGTCCGGGATCGTGTTCAGATCGACGAAGTTGCGCGTGCCGTCGTCCGCTAGGGGATAATAGGCCGCGCGCATGCCGTCGAACAGCACGAGCGTCGAGTCGGTCGTCAAGCCGCGGAGCGACACCGCCGATGCACCACTGGCGAAGGCACCGTTCGCAGTGAACGAGTTGGTGAGCGCCGGACCATTGTTCGAACTGATCGACTGGATCGCTGCCTGTACGGTCTGGAGACCACGCTTCTGCAAATCGTCCGCCGTCAAAGTGCTGACGGGAGACGGGGTCTCGGACACGCCGCGGAACAGCGAGCCGGTCACGACGATGTCGTTGTTCTGCGTCTTGTCCTGAGGTGAATCCACCTGTGCCGATGCAACCCCGGGCTGAGCGGCGGCGGCTTGGTCGGCACCGCCACTGGCGGATTGGGCAAAGGCGGGTGTGGCCGTCATGGCAACCAGCATCGCGAGCGGCGCTGCACCGAAGAGGAACGCGGATTTGCGTGGAACGAAGATCGTCTTGGTCATCGGATACCCCTTGAATGTCACCCTGGCCGCGCTGTCGCGCGCCACGAAGAACCGTCGACTGCGGTTCTTGTCGCGTCCGCTTATCGGCAGAACTACTGCGATCCGGGGATGATCGGCAGGAGGGCGGCTGTAAAGCGGCCATCAATCTGGCGTTAGGCTTTGCAGATCGTGTGTAGCATTAATGGCACGAATACTGACATAACTGTCATGAAGTCATCATGCGTGTTTAATATAATAGTCACTTATCGCATCGCTGGCATAGCCCCCGCCACCAACAGCGGATCCAGCTTCGCGTCCCCCCAGCGCAAGCTCCAGTGCAGATGCGGACCCGTTGCGCGGCCGGTCATGCCGACCAGGCCGAGCGGCTGGCCCTGCCGAACATGATCGCCGACGCGCACGTCGATGCGGGACAGATGCAGGAACGCGCTGTTCAGCCCCATGCCGTGGTCGATCATCAGCAGATTGCCCTCCAGCGTGAAGGGATGGTCCGCGGCCAGGATCACGACGCCGTCGGCGGGCGCGGTCACGACGGTGCCGGTAGGGCGGGCGATGTCGATGCCGGAATGATAGGCCCCCGCCTCGCCGTTCTTGTAAATCCGCTGCGACCCGAAAAAGGTCGAGATCCGGCCCGTGGTCGGCCAGGTGAACGCCTGTCGCCAGCCCGCCGCGTCGGTCGGCCGGGCTCGCGCCGCGGCGATGGCGGCGAGTTCGGGCGGGCGGACCACCGCGAATTCGGCGTCGGGCACCGGCGTCTTGGGCAGACTGTCCAAACGCGACAGCGCCCAGCCACGCGGCGCGATCGTCAGCGGCTGCGTCACGTAGCGGCCATCGGCCAGCGTCGCGACCAGCATCGCCGCACTCTTCGCATCGCGGTCGAACCCGGCGATGAAGCGGCGGTCGGGCGCGAGCATCACCGGCGTGCCGTCCAGCGTGAGCGACACCGTGCCCGCTGGCGCGGTGCCGGTGATCAGGCCCCCTTGCGTCGTCGTGCCGGTCCAACGGAACGCGTCGGACTGTCCGGCCGCGGGTGCGGCGAGGACGATCGCGGCACCGAACGCCGCCACGCCGCGCCTCATTGCGGGGCCATCGCCTCGGCGGCGATCGCGGCGCTGGCATAGGCCTCCTGGCGCGCGACGTTCCAGTAGCGCAGATCCTCAAGCGCCACCCGCGCGCCCGATACCGCGCACAGGACGTGGTCGCCGGTCGCCAACACGCGAAATCCGTTCGCCATATAATAGAGCCGCGCGGCGCGGTCGGTGTTCGACATCAGCATATCGGTCGTCTTTCAGAACAGGCGTGGCTGGTCCGCGCCGGCCTTCGCATCGGCCTTGCCATAGCCCTTTGCGGCTGGCCGCTCAACGCGCGACGATTCGGTCCATGCATCGACCGTCCCGTCCGCGAAGTGGAGCGTCACCGCCGCCGCCGCGCGCGCCGCCGCCGCGGTCGCCAGCGTCGCCGGGCCGCCCTGCACCGTCACGCGCGCATAGCCGCGGTCGAGCACGCGGTCGGGGTTGAGCGATACCGCGAGCCGCCAACTGGCGTCGAGCCGCGCCCGCGCCGCTTCCAGCCGCGTGGTCAGGATCGCCGGCCGAAGCGCCCCCGACGCGCGGTCGAGCGTCCCGCGCGCCAGCGACACGCGCCGTTCGAGCCCGCGCCCCAGCCGCTGGCCGAGATCGTCCGCGCGCTGGCGCTGGGGCCCGAGCAGCGAGTCGCGCTTCGGCAGCAACCGCGCTATTGCCGCCAGCCGCTCGCGCCCGCGCTCGAGATAGCGGCGCGCGCAGCGTTCGGTCCGCTGCGCATGGCCCTCGATCGTGAGGCGCAGATCGGCCAGCACGGGCACCGCCATCTCCGCCGCCGCGGTCGGGGTCGGCGCGCGCAGGTCGGCGGCGAAGTCGCACAGGGTGGTGTCGGTCTCGTGTCCGACCGCGGAGATGATCGGAATGGTGCAGGCGGCGACCGCGCGGACCACCGCCTCCTCGTTGAACGCCCACAGATCCTCGATCGACCCGCCGCCCCGTGCCACGATGACGAGATCGGGCCGCGTCTCCGGCGGCATCGCGTCGAAGCCGCGCACCGCCGCCGCGATCTCCGCCGCGGACCCCTCGCCCTGGACCTTCACCGGCCAGACCAGGACATGGCTGGGGCAGCGATCCGCCAGCCGGTGGAGGATGTCGCGGATCACCGCCCCCGTGGGCGAGGTGACGATACCGATCGTGCGCGGCAGATAGGGCAGCGGCTTCTTGGCGGCCGCATCGAACAGCCCCTCTCCCGCCAGCTTCGCCTTCAACTTCTCGAACAACGCCATCAGCGCGCCCGCGCCGGCCAGCTCCATCCGCTCGATGACGATCTGGTATTTGGAGCGTCCGGGATAGGTCGTCAGCTTGCCGGTCGCGATGACCTCGATCCCGTCCTGCGGCGCGAAGGCGAGGCTGCTCGCCTGCCCTTTCCAGATCACGCCGTCGATGACCGCTTGGTCGTCCTTCAGTGCCAGATACGCATGGCCCGATGCGACGCGCTTGTAGCCCGATATCTCGCCGCGCAGCCGGACATGGCCGAATTCGCCCTCCACCACGCGCTTCAGCTTGAACGCCAGTTCGCCGACCGACCAGGGCGCGGCGTTGTCGCCCGCGACCGGCTCCGCTACCAGCCGCGCCGGTCCCGTATCGATCGCGTCAGAAAAGGTGTCCGCCATGAATGTCCTGCTGATCGGGTCCGGGGGTCGCGAACACGCGCTGGCGTGGAAGCTCGCGCAGTCGCGTGGCCTAGATACGCTCTACGCCGCCCCCGGCAACCCCGGCATCGCCGACCACGCGACCATCGTCGCGCTGGACGCGACCGACCACGACGCGGTGATCGCCTTCGCGCATGACCATGCGATCGGGCTCGTCGTGATCGGGCCCGAAGCGCCGTTGGTCGACGGCCTCGCGGATTCGCTGCGCGCCGCGGACGTGGCGGTGTTCGGGCCGGGCAGGGCGGCGGCGCAGCTGGAGGGGTCGAAGGGCTTCACCAAGGATCTGTGCGCGCGCGCCGGTATCCCGACCGCGGGGTATGCGCGGGTGACGACGCTGGCGGATGCGACCGCCGCGCTCGACCGGTTCGGCGCGCCTGTGGTGGTGAAGGCGGATGGACTTGCCGCCGGCAAGGGCGTCACCGTCGCGATGACCCGCGCCGAGGCCGATACCGCGGTCGCCGACCTGTTCGCCGCGCCCGGCGCCGAAGCGGTGATCGAGGAATATATGGAGGGCGAGGAGGTCAGCCTCTTCGTCCTGACCGACGGTCGCACGTTGATGCCGTTCGGCACCGCGCAGGACCATAAGCGCGTCGGCGAGGGCGATACCGGGCCCAATACCGGCGGCATGGGGGCGTACAGCCCGGCCGCGGTGCTGACCCCCGCACTGGAGGCGCAGGCGATCCGCGAGATCGTCGCGCCGACGGTCGCGGCGATGGCGGCGGCGGGGACGCCCTTTTCCGGGGTGCTGTTCGCGGGGCTGATGCTGACCGTCGAGGGGCCCAAGCTCATCGAATACAACGCCCGCTTCGGCGACCCCGAATGCCAGGTGCTGATGGCGCGGTTCGCAGGCGACCTGCTCGCGACGATGCTGTGCGTCGCGGACGGTCGGCTGGCCGAGGCGCCGCCCGCGCGGTTTTCGGATGACGCGGCGCTGACCGTGGTGCTCGCCGCGCACGGCTATCCCGGAACGCCGGCAGCGGGTGGCGCGATCGCGGGGATCGAGGCCGCGGAGGCGACGGGCGCGCGCGTCTTCCAGGCGGGGACGCGGATGAGCGACGACGGGCTGGTCGCGGCCGGCGGGCGCGTGCTGGCGGTGACGGCGACCGGCGCGGACGTCGGCGAGGCGCAGGCGCGCGCCTATGCCGGCGTCGACGAAATCGATTTCCCCGACGGCTTTTGCCGCCGCGATATCGGCTGGCGCGCCGTGGCGGGGTAGACCGACCTTTGCCTATAATTCGTCACCCCAGACTTGATCCGGGGTCCATCGCGCCGCAAGCCAATATCTGTCGATTTCGCGGCACGATGGATGCCGGGTCGAGCCCGGCATGACGAATGAGAACTCGGCAAGGATAAAGCGAATGATGGAAACCGGCACCAACGCGATCACGGATATCCATCTGGCGCTGATCGTGATCCTCGCGGTGGCGGCGGTCGCCGCGATCGTCTGGGGCATGCGGCTGAAGCGCAGGCGCCTCGCCGCGGCGGAACGGTTCGACGCCAGCCAGGATGAGACGCGCGACGTCACGGTCCGCGAACAGGCCGAACTAGGCGACGCTCCGCCGGCCGTGGAAGCGCCGTCGCCGTCGCAATTCCAGGCGCAGGCCCAGTCGACCCCGGTCCCGGTCGCACCCTCGCTCCCCCCGATCGCCGACGAGCCCGCGCCCGGCACCCCGGCGGAGTCCGTCGATCCCGCCACCAAGCCCGCCGACCGCCCGGTCACCGCGCTGAAGGGCCTGGGCCCCAAGGTCGCCACCGCGCTCGCCGATCGCGGTATCACCACCGTTGGCCAGATCGCCGCGCTCGACACGGCGGACGCGGACGCGCTCGACGCCGATCTCGGCGCATTCCGCGGCCGCATGGCGCGCGACCGGTGGATCGAGCAGGCGCGGTTCCTGGCAGCGGGGGACGTGAAGGGGTTCGAGGCGGTGTTCGGCCGGCTGTGAGGTGGGTAGCAAAGCGACCTACCGGTGCCGCGCGCGAAGCACCGCGGCACACGCCGGCCCGGCCGGCGGCGCTACGGCGCCGTCCGACGACGCGGGATCTACGCCCGCGTCGGAGCCGTCGGGGTGGGCGACGTTAGCGGTTCGCACTTGGGCGCCTTGTTTCTCCTAAGCGCAGCAAAACAAACGTTGAAAGCTAGGATGGCTTCATTCTCCATCGTTCGATAGCTTCTTCGACGAGATGGAGCATCCCGATGACGACTGACGACAAACCGCCGGAAAAACGGTCAGCGCGAGTGCGGGCGGACGAAATACGAGATTTTCGCTGCAAAAATCTGATCGTGGTCATCGAAGACCCGGAAAACCCGCGCAACATCGGGACAGTCATCAGGAACG
>CAXTVB010000096.1:0-9721 GCA_964247555.1 uncultured Sphingomonas sp.
GCCCGGTATCGCTGTCGGTCCTGCGCCGCCCCGGCGAACGCCCGCGCTGGTCGGTGGCGCTGAGCGAGATCGTCGACGAAGCCGCCGCCCCGCCGTTGCCCAACACGCTGTTATGGTATCGGCTGGCGTGCACCCTGCCGGCGTCGCTGCCCGATCGCACGACCGCGACCTTGGCCACGGGCGATGCGGATGCGGCGCGGGGGGATTACCGATTCGTGATGGAGGCCTTGGGGCCGTGCGGGCGGACGGCCGGTCCCGGCTGAATAGCGGTATTTGCGAAGCCCGGCGTTTTCCTGCGAACGCAGGAACCCAGGGTTGCGAAGGGCAACGCTATCGGCCCTGGGCTCCTGCGTTCGCAGGAGCACGGACGACCCGCACCACTTGTCCCGTCGTAGACCCCGCCCCATCCAGAAACGCCGCCATCGCGTCGACATCCGCCGGCGCGCCGTCGCCCCCCACGGCGTTCCCCCGCATCGCCGGCGCCCGTTCGCCCGCCAGCGGCCCGATCGCCGCCTCGGCCAGCGCGGCGGACAGCGCATCGCGGCCGGGTGCGATCACGACGACCAGCGAATCGCCCACACCCGCGCGGACCAGAGCGGCGATGTCGTCGTCGGGCGCCGCACGCACCAATGTCATCGCCGGTTGCGCACCATCGTGATGCCGATCGATTCGCCGTTTTCCGAAATCGCCAGCTTCACGATGCGGATCCGCACCCGCGCCACCCGCGCATCCTGCAGGAACAGGGTTTCGCAGATATGGTCCGCAACCCCCTCGATCAGCGTGAAATGCACCCCCGGCGGCAGCGCGTCCGTTGCGGCATGCTTCAAGTCGAGATAGTTTTTCGATGCGGACAGCGCCGTATCGGGCGCGAACCGATCCGGGCAATCCAGGTCCACCGTCAACGATATCCGCAGCGGCTGCGGCAGGTGCGTCTCCTCCGAATAGATGCCGGTGAGGACCGGCACTTCGATATCGTGCACCTCGAGCTGTAGCATGTCGTCCATGCGCGGGGGCTTAGACGCAAATCCGGTCGAACTGAACCGCCCCATTTCGAATGCGCAACCCTCGTCCCGTTCCCCGGCGAAGGCCGGGGCCCAGTCCTATAACGAAGACTCGCGCGCCAGCGCGTTCGGCGCCGCGCGCCGAGCCTGGGCCCCGGCCTTCGCCGGGGAACAGTAAGGGCCGGAGTGACGCCCACCCTTTGCGCAACCCGCCACCGCACCCTAAAGCGCGCCGCAGTGGAGACCAAAGCGTGATCGAATTCATCCCACTCGCCGACATCGCCGCCCCCAATGTCGAGGCGCTGCTCGACCGCGCGTTCGGTGTCGATCGCCATACCCGCACGGCGTACAAGGTCCGCGGCGGCGCGGCGGCGGTACCCGCGCTCAGCGTCGCCGCGGTCGAGGACGGCGTGGTGATCGGTACCATCCAATGCTGGCCGGTGACGCTGACCGCGGACGACGGGACCGCGCATCCGCTCGTCATGATCGGCCCGGTGGCGGTGGAACCCTCGCGGCAGCGCGACGGGATCGGCCGCATGCTGATGACCCACGCGCTCCACGCCGCGCACGTCGCCGGGCTGGACGCGGCGATGATGCTGGTCGGCGATCCGGAATATTATGGCCGTTTCTTCGGCTTCACCGCGGAACGCACCGCGGGGTGGCGGCTGCCGGGCCCGGTGGAGCGGCACCGGTTGCTGGCGAAGGGGGTCGGGGTGCCCGGGGTTGTTGGGGTGTTGGGACCGGCGCTTTAGCGCGGAACGCAGGCGGTTCATTGCCCCCCTTTCCGTCACCCCGGGCTTGACCCGGGGCCCCGCTTCTTCGGCGGACAAGAAGAAGCGGGGCCCCGGCTCAAGGCCGGGGTGACGGAAGAAGGGGGTCGAGGTGACGGATGGGCTGAGGAGCGCGAACCGCCATTTCGGACCACAGGTTATTCCCCCAACGCCCTACCCGCTTTACGCCCCGCCCCGCCGCCCCTACCTGCGGGGACATGCCGATGGACGATCTGCCCGACCTCGCGACCCTGTCGCTCCCGGAAATCGCCGCCTTGGTCGAACAGCAGCGCTTGCCCCCGGTCGAACGCTGGAATCCGATGCATTGCGGCGACAGCGAGATGCGGATCGCGCGCGACGGGACCTGGTTCCACCAGGGCAGCCCGATCGGCCGCCCGGCGATGGTAAGGCTGTTCTCGAACATCCTGCGGCGCGAAGCGGACGGCGGCTACGTCCTGGTCACCCCCGTCGAGAAGCTGGACATCGCGATCGAGGATCTGCCCTTCCTGGCGGTCGAGCTGAAGGCGGACGGATCGGGGCGCGATTCGACGCTGTCGTTCCGGCTCAACACCGGCGACTTCGTGACCGCCGACGAAGCCCACCCGCTGACGTTCGAAGATGGCGCGGACGGCCCCCTGCCGTCGATCCTGGTGCGGGGCGGCCTGTCGGCGCGGATCGTGCGGCCGGTCTATTACGAACTAGCCACGCGCGCGATTGAGGAGGGCGCGGAGCCTGCCGGGGTTTGGAGCGGCGGCGCATTCTTCGCGCTGGCACCGGGGGCGTGACCGCTCATACGCTGGCCGAGCGCCTGGCGATCGCATTGGCGCACGGTGCGGAGGATGGGCCGATCCTGCTGACCGGCGACCATCACGACCTCGATCTGCGCGGCAGCGACACGTTGCTGCCCGCCGCGGTCCTGGTGCCGGTCACCGATCGCCCCTCGCCCGGCATCATCCTGACGCAGCGGACCGACACGCTGCGCAAACATGCCGGGCAGATCGCCTTTCCCGGCGGCCGGATCGATCCCGAGGACGCCGACGCGACCGCCGCGGCATTGCGCGAGGCGGAGGAGGAGATCGGCCTGCCCCGATCGGCCGCGACCGTCATCGGCGTCGCCGACATCTACCGCACCGGCACCGGGTTCGAGGTGACGCCGGTCGTCTGCGTCGTCCCGCCCGATCTCACCTACCGACCCAACCCGGTCGAGGTGGCGGACGTGTTCGAGGTGCCGCTCGATTTCCTGCTCGACACCGCCAACCATCTGGAGGCCGCGTCGGAATGGCAGGGGCATGTCCGGCATTATTACGAGATCAACTGGGGCGATCGCCGCATCTGGGGTGCGACGGCGGCGATGATCGTCAATCTGGCACGGCGGTTGCGATGGGCGTGACCCTGCCGGATGCGCCGTGGCGCACGCGCGAGGGACTGGCGACGCTCACCGCGGCGCTCGGCGCGGACGATAGCGATACGCGGATCGTCGGCGGCGCGGTGCGCGACACGCTGCTTGGCATCGACGTCGCCGATATCGATCTTGCGACCCGGCTACTGCCCGACGAGGTGCTCGACCGGTTGGGCGCGGCGCGCATCCGCGCGGTGCCGACGGGGATCGCGCACGGCACCATCACCGCGGTCCTCCCATCGGGGCCGGTCGAGGTCACCACGCTGCGCCGCGACGTCGCGACCGACGGGCGCCACGCCCTGGTCGCGTTCAGCGACGACTGGCGCGAGGACGCCGCGCGGCGCGACTTCACGATGAACGCGCTCTACGCCGATCCGGCGAGCGGCGAAGTCTTCGATTATTTCGGCGGGCTGGACGATCTGGCCGCGGGGCGGGTTCGGTTCATCGGCGACCCGCTGCAGCGGATCGCGGAGGATCACCTGCGCATCCTACGCTTCTTCCGCTTCCATGCGCAATTCGGCGATTCGATCGATGCGGACGGGCTGGCCGCTTGCGTCGCGCGGGCGAACGACCTGATGGCGCTGTCGCGCGAACGGATCGCCAGCGAATGGCTGCGGCTGCTGGTGGCGCGGCATGCGGTCGCGGTGGTGCGGCTGATGGTCGAGCGCGGCATCCTTCGCGCGGTCCTGCCGGAGATCGACGCGGCGGGTGTCGACCGCCTCGAATCGCTGACCGCGCGCGAGGCGGCGGCGGGGGTCGCGCCGGACGCACTGCGCCGGCTCGCCGCGCTGATCCCGCCGGCGGATGCGGAAAGCGTCGGCGCGCGGCTGAAACAGTCGAATTCGGATCGCAAGCGGCTGATCGCGGCGGGCCTGGGTGCGGGCGACGAGGGGCCGCGCGCGCTCGCGTACCGGTTCGGCACGATGGTCGCGATCGACCGGTTGCTGCTGGCGGGGGCCGACCCCACGCCCGTCATCGGCTGGTCGCCGCCGCCGATGCCGCTATCGGGCGGCGCGCTGGTGACGCGCGGGCTGTCGAAGGGGCCGCAGGTCGCCGCGGCGTTGAAGGTCATCGAAACGCGGTGGATCGGCGAGGGCTTTCCCGACGCCCCGCGCGTGGGTCAGATCGCCGACGAGGTCGTCGCGGCGGAACTGGCGCGCGCGAACGCATAGGCGGCGTCCACCTCCAGCGGCCGGGCATAGATATAGCCCTGCCCGTAGGTGCAGCCCAAGGCGGCGAGCGTCTGGCCGAGTTCGATCGTCTCGATCCCCTCCGCCGTCGTCTGCATCCCCAACGCCTGCGATAGCGAAAGCACCGCGCGGACGATCGCGATCTTGTCTCGGTCCGCCAGCATGCCGGTCACGAAGCTGCGGTCGATCTTCAATATGTCGATCGGCAGTTTCTGGAGATAGGCGAGATTCGAATAGCCGGTCCCGAAATCGTCCATCGCCAGCGTCGCGCCGAGCGCCTTCAGCGCCTGCATCGTGCCCGTCACCCGGTCCGGATCGGTGACGATCGCGCTTTCGGTCAACTCCAGCGTGAAGCGTTCGCCGCGCAGCCCGTGCGCCGTCAGCGCGCGTTCCACCACCGGCGCGATCGCGTCGCGCTGCAGCTGGATCGCCGACAGGTTCACCGCCAGCCGCATCCCGCAATGCCCGCCAGCGGCCGCATCCCACGCCGCGAGCGTCCGCGCCGCCTCGTCGATCGCCCAGCGGCCGAGCGGGACGATCAGCCCCGATTCCTCCGCCACCGGGATGAAGTCGGACGGCGCGTGATCGACCCCCTCCTCGTCCGTCCAGCGCGCCAGCGCCTCGAACGACACGATCGCGCCGGTCGCGAGGTCGCAGATCGGCTGGTAGGTCAGCCTGAGCGCACGATTCTCGATCGCGCGGCGCAGCGACGTTTCCATCCCGAACTGCTTGCGCGCGATGACGAACGCATCGGGCTGGTAGCTTTCGCTATGCCCGCTTTCCTTCGCGCGCTTCACCGCGAATTGCGCGTGGCGGATCATCTCCTCCGCATCGTCGCCCTCGTCCGCGCCGTACGCGATGCCGATCGAGCATTCGACGCCGATCTCGTAATCGGTCAGCCGGAACGGCGACGACAGCGCGCGCTGGATGCGACCCGCCAGATGGTGCGCCTCGACACGATCCTCGTCGATCACCATCAATATGCCGAATTCGTCCCCGCCGATCCGCGCGAGCATGTCGCAGGCGCGCAGCGCCCCCTTGATCCGCCGGGCGACGGTGATGAGCAGTTCGTCGCCCACCAGCGATCCCAGACAGGCGTTGAGCCGCCCGAACCGTGCCAGGTCGACGACCAGCAATGCATGGCGCTGACGATCGCCATGCACCTCCTCGATCACGGTGCCGAACCCTTCGCGGTTGGGCAGGCCGGTCAGGCTGTCGGTCGTCATCTCGCGGCGCAGACTGCGCTCGGTATGGCGCTGCGACGTCTGGTCGACCAATGTCATCACGCACCGGTCGCAGGGCGGCGCGTCCGGGCGGATCAGCGTGACGCCGTAATGGCGCGAATCGATCAGGTCGCCGACGCTCCATGGAAAATCGGTGCGCATCGCGTCCGAGTCGAGGAACCCCGCGAGGCGTTCGCGCAGCGTCTCCATCGCATGCGACCGCCCCTCGATCGTGCCCAACCCGGGGACGCTAAAGGCGGCGTTCGGCTGTTCCAGCACCAGCCGCCCGCCGCGACGCGCGACGACGGCCGCCGGCACCGGCATCAGGTCGAGCATGCGCTCGATCGGATCGGGAACGGGCGGCGGCTTGGCGGCCGATAGGGAGCGGGCGAATACCATTGATGGGAGCGTTAGCAGCCCGTTGGTTAAAGTGGTCTGAAACGCCCCTTTTTACTCCCCCTCCCGCGAGCGGGAGGGGGCTGGGGGGTGGGCGCCCGCTGTCGGCAAGCGGCACCGCCCATGGAAAGCGAGCGCCCACCCCCGGCCCCTCCCGTAAACGGGAGGGGAGTTACGAGAACCGGTTGTCCCGCGGGAACCCCGTCGGCGGCATCCGCCCCGCCGCGCCGCGCGCCGCGCGCCACAGGCCCAGGTCGGATTCGGTCCGCACCCGCCCGCTGCCGCCGCCCATCGGCCAGCTCAGCCCCTCGGCGAACAGGAACGTCACCGCATCCGCCAGCCCGCCGTCGCGGTAGCGCTGCAACTGCGCGCCCTGCCCGCGCGACAATTCGGGCAGTTCGGCGAGCGGGAAGACCAGCATCTTCCGGTTGTCGCCGATGACCGCGACATAATCATGCCCCTCCGGAATGGGCCGCACCACCACGAGGCCGGCGCCCACCCGCGGCGTCATCACCGTCTTTCCTTTTCGCGTTTCCGCCACGACGTCCGCCGCGGGCACCACGAACCCGCGCCCGTCCGACGCGACGACGAGCAATTTCGCCAGCTTGCGCGCAGGCAGCAGTGCGACGATCGCCGTCCCGCCGTCCAGATCCACCATCGCCCGCACCGGTTCGCCGAACCCGCGCCCGCCCGGCAGCTTGTCCGCGCCCAGCGTGTAGAAGCGCCCGTTCCCCGCCGCGAGCAGCAGCTTGTCCGTCGTCTGCGCATGGAAGGCGAAGGCGGGACCATCACCCTCCTTGAACTTCAGCGTCTCCGGCGCCACCAGATCGACATGCCCGCGCATCGCCCGGATCCAGCCGCGCTGCGACAGGATCACCGTCACCGGCTCCCGCTCGATCATCGCCTCCAGCGGGATCTCGCGCGCCGGTGCCGCCTCCGCGATCGTCGTGCGCCGCTTGCCGAGCACCGTCTCGAGGCCATAGCGGTCGCGCAGCTTCGTCATGTCGCGCTTCATCCGCGCGCGCTGCTTCTTCGGGTCCGCCAGCAACGCGGTCAGGCCCGCCTGTTCCTTGTCCAGCTTGTCGCGCTCGGTCCTGATCTCGAACTCTTCCAGGCGGCGGAGCGAGCGCAGCCGCATGTTCAGGATCGCCTCCGCCTGCCGGTCGGTCAGGCTGAATTCCGCCATCATGACCTGCTTCGGCTCGTCCTCGGTCCGGATGATCTCGATGATCCGGTCGAGGTTCAGATACGCGATCAGATACCCGTCGAGCAGCTCGATCCGGTCGGCGATCTTCGCCAGCCGGTGCTCGGTGCGCCTGGTCAGCACGACGAACTGGTGATCGACCCACGCGCCCAGCGCCTGGGCAAGGCTCATGACGCGCGGCGTCCGGTCCTTGTCCAGCACGTTGAGGTTGAGGGGTACGCGCACCTCGAGATCGGTCAGGCGGAACAGCCCGTCCATCATGATCCCCGCGTCCACCGTGCGGCTGCGCGGTTCCAGCACCAGCCGGATCGCCTCGTCCGATTCGTCGCGGACATCGGCGAGAATAGGCAGCTTCCTGTCGTTGATCAGGTTCGCGATCTGCTCGATCAGCTTACCCTTCTGCACCCCGTAGGGGATTTCGGTCACGACCGCGGTCCACCCCCCGCCCTTCTCGCGCTCGATGCTCCAGCGCGCCCGCACCCGGAACCCGCCGCGCCCGGTCACATAGCTTTCGCGGATCACCGCGGGCGGATCGACCACCAGCCCGCCGGTCGGGAAGTCCGGCCCCTTCACGAAGCCCAGGATCGCATCGTCGCTCGCCTCGCGGTCGGCGACCAGCAGCATCGCCGCATCCAGCAATTCGGCGGCATTGTGCGGCGGGATGCTCGTCGCCATCCCGACCGCGATCCCCGCCGCGCCATTCGCCAGCAGATTGGGGAACAGCCCCGGGAACAGCTCGGGCTCCTGCTCCTCGCCATTATACGTGGCGCGGTAGTCGACCGCATCCTCGTCGAGTCCGTCCATCAGGTCGATCGCGACCTGCGTCAGCCGAGCCTCGGTATAACGATACGCCGCCGCGTTATCGCCGTCGATATTGCCGAAATTGCCCTGCCCGTCGACGAGCGGATACCGCATCGCGAAGGACTGCGCCAAGCGCACCATCGCGTCGTAGACCGACTGGTCGCCATGCGGATGGTATTTGCCGATGACATCGCCGACGACGCGCGCGCATTTCTTGTACCCCTGCGCCGGATCGAGCCGCAGCAGCCGCATCGCCCACAGCAGGCGCCGGTGGACGGGCTTCAGCCCGTCGCGGACATCGGGCAACGACCGCGCGGTGATCGTCGACAGCGCATAGACGAGATACCGCTCCGACAGCGCACTGTCGAAGGGCGCATCCACGATGGCGTCGAAGGGGTCTTTGAAGTCGGTGGGCATCGGTGGGAGGGGGATAGCAAGCGCGGGGCGCCGCTACCACCCTCCCTCCGTCACCCCGGGCTTGCCCCGGGGTCCAGGGTTACAGGCGGCCCGCTATTGGCTCTGGATGCCGGGACGAGCCCGGCATGACGGAGACCTGCCGTCACCCGTCCCCGCCATCCCCCAGTCATCACCCCCTTCGTCACCCCGGACTTGTCCCGGGGTCCATCGTGCCGCGGACCATAAGCGTGAGACTGCTCGGCACGATGGATGCCGGGACGAGCCCGGCATGACGCATAGGGACGTTCGGCCATGCCCTCTGCCGTCATCCCGGGCTCGTCCCGGGATCCAGAGCCAAGCAAGGAACCGCCTGTAACCCTGGATCCCGGGACGAGCCCGGGATGACGGGTAAAGGGACAGCATGCTAACCTCCCCCATGCCTCGCAAACCCCTCGCCCTCCTCGCGGCCCTCGCGCTAAGCCTCCCCGCCATGGCCGCCGCCCCGTTCAAACCTCTGACCTGGCCCGACCTGACCTCCCGGCCCAAGCCAAAGCCCGACGCGACCATCGCCTATGGCCCGAACCGGGTGCAGAAGGTCGACCTCTGGCGCCCCGCCGGGAAGGGCCCCTTCCCCGTCGTGCTGATGGTCCATGGCGGCTGCTGGACCACCAGCATCGCCGACCGGAGCCTCATGAACTGGATCGCCGCCGATCTGCGCCACGACGGCATCGCGGTGTGGAACATCGACTATCGCGGCGTCGACCGTCGGGGCGGCGGCTATCCCGGCACCTTCCGGGACGCTGCCGCCGCAGCGGACCTACTGGCGAAGGACGCCGCGCGATACCGGCTCGACACGCGCCGGATCGTCGCGGTGGGGCATTCGGCTGGCGGCCACCTCGCGCTATGGCTGGCGGGGCGACCGAAGCTGCCCGCCACCAGCGCGCTGCACACCGCGCACCCGATCCGCATCGACCACGTCATCAGCCTCGGCGGCCTGCCCGACCTGGAAGCGACCGCGAAGAGCCCCGACAATGGCTGCGGCGTCGCGGTCGTGGCCAAGCTCGTCGGCAAGCCGACCCCGGCACACCGCGACGTCTACGCCGACACCTCGGTCCCCCGCCTGTTGCCGCTCCACGTGCCGCAGGACCTCGTCAACGGCCGCAGGGACAAGATCATCCCCTATCGGATGGCCACCGGCTATGTCGGGCAGGCGACGAAGGCGGGGGACCGCGCTACGCTGCATACGGTCCCGAACACCGGCCATGTGGAGCTGGTCACGCCGGAGACCGCGGCCTGGGCGCGGACGAAGCGGTTGATCCGGATGGCGCTCGACCTCCCGCC
>CAXTVB010000097.1:0-7752 GCA_964247555.1 uncultured Sphingomonas sp.
CCTGCTCTACGTCGTGCTTGGCGCGACGCACCCCAATCTGGTGGCGCATGAGGGCGAGGCGTATCGCGACCGGCTGAAGGCGCTGGCGGAGGAGCGCGGCGTTGCGGGCAACATGGAATTCATCGACGCGTTCGTCGATCACGACGACCTGATCGACTATCTGCAGGCGGCGGACATCTACGCGACGCCCTATACCAACCCGGCGCAGATCACGTCGGGAACGCTGTCCTACGCGATCGGCGTCGGCAAGGCGGTGGTTTCCACGCCCTATGCGCATGCGACCGAGATCCTGGCGGACGGCCACGGCGTCCTCGTCGATTTCCGCGATTCGTCCGCCTTCGCGCGCGAGATCGACCGGCTGCTGTCCAGCGACCGCGACCGGACGCGGCTGTCGGCGCGGGCGTATGCGCGCGGCCGCACGATGATCTGGCCGCGCCTGGCCGAGGCCGCGATCGCGCAGATCCGCCAGGCGGTGGCGGCGAAGCCGCTCCGCTTGCCCAAGATCGTCGCGCAGCGTCCGCTGACCCCGGATATCGCCGCGGTCGAACGGATGAGCGACGCGACCGGCATGCTCCAGCATTCGATCTATTCGATTCCCGATCGCCGCCACGGCTATTGCATCGACGACAATGCGCGCGCGCTCATGCTGATGAGCGCGATTTCCGATCTCGATCCGGTGCTGCGCGACAAATGGACGACGATCTACGCGTCGTTCGTGCAATATGCGTGGAACCCGGAGGCGCGGCGGTTCCGAAACTTCATGAACTTCGACCGGACCTGGTGCGAGGATGTCGGGTCCGAGGATTCGAACGGCCGCACCTTGTGGGCGCTCGGCGTCACCGCGCGCGACGCGCGCGATCGCAAGCACCGCGACTGGGCGACGGTGATGTTCGACCTGACCGCCAGCATGGCGTTCGAACTCGGCAGCCCGCGCGCGCAGGGCTTCGCGATGTTGGGCGCAGCGGCGATGCTGGGGGCGCGCCCGCGCCACGTGCTGTCGCTGCAGATCTTGGAACGCTTCGCCGACGGGCTGATGGACCTGCTCGCCGAAACGCGGCGACCCGAATGGCAGTGGTTCGAGATCGTGCTCGCGTACGACAATGCGCGCCTGCCGCAGGCGATGATCCGCGCGGGGCAGGCGCTGGAGCGCGACGATCTCGTCCGCTGCGGGCTGTCGACGCTGGACTGGATCGTCGCGAAGCAGACTTCGCCCGAAGGCCGCTTCCGCGCGGTCGGGACGGAGAGCTTCGGTCGCGCTTACGGCGATCCGCTGCTGTTCGACCAGCAGCCGCTGGAGGCGCAGGCGACCGTCGATGCGTGCGTCGCGGCGTACGAGGCGACCGGCGAACAGCGCTGGATCGACGAGGCGATGCGCGCTTACGGCTGGTTCCTCGGGCAGAATGATCTCGACATGCCGCTCGCCTCTTCGGACGATGGCGGCTGTTTCGACGGGCTGATGCCCACCGGATTGAACCGGAATCAGGGTGCGGAGTCGATTTTGGCGCTCCAACTGGCCGGCTGCGCCATTTCTGGGGTTTCAAAGCGCGGCGAAAGCGTGGCAGGGCCGTCGCGCGCCGTCGCCTAGCCTTGCTGGTGTCGGTCATGGACCGGCAGCAGCGAGACGATACGGCCCGATGGATCTATTCACGCACCGCCTGAAGCTCCATGCCGATCCCTCGCGGGTCGTCGTCAGGCCTTTCCACATCGCCTGGGCCGCGAACACCCAGGCGCCCAGCCGAACCGAACGGCTGGTCGGCGAGGTCCTCGAGATGTCGCCCAGCGAGGCGGCGAACCAGCTCGAGATCGTCCTGAAGGATTTCGAGGGGCGCCACTGGCAGACGCGCCGCGTCTTCATGACCCGCTACGACCAGATCGAGGACCAGCTGCACCTCGACGGCGCGGAGATCGGCGACGAGAAGCGCCAGCTGATCGGCGCGTATTTCTGCCACGAATACAGCTATGCCGCCGCCGCGCTGATGAACCCGTCCGCGGTGCCGCATTTCGACCAGTCGGGAATGCCCAAGGGGAGCTTGCGCATCCTGATGTCGATGCGTGCGGTGGGCGAGGGGCATATCTCCTCGGTCGCCTTCCGCGAGGGAATCATCACCGACGCGCACGAGCTGAAGCTCGCGCCCGAGCCCCCCTTCGCCACCGCGACCGACGCGACGGGCAGCGGCGAGGACAAGATGCCCGAGGGTCCGGTAACGGTCTATCGCCACCGTGACAGCACCTTGTCGGGCACGGTGATCTTCCCGATCACCGCCGCCCAGTCCAAGGGGCTGGAGGACATGCGCATCGTGCAGTTCTTCCACGACGACGGCAGCGTGGAATGGATCGGCACCTACACCGCCTATGACGGCTCCGCGATCCGCTCCGAAATGATGCGGACGCGCGATTTCCGGGCGTTCGATCTGGTGCCGATGACCGGCACCGCCGCGCGCAACAAGGGCATGGCGCTGTTTCCGCGCAAGATCGGCGGGCAATATATGATGATCGGCCGGCAGGACGGCGAGAACCTGTTCCTGCTGAAATCCGACGACCTGCTGCACTGGGACGACGGCGACCGCATCCTGGAGCCGCGCTACCCCTGGGAATTGGTCCAGATCGGCAATTGCGGCCCGCCCATCGAACTGGACGAAGGCTGGCTGCTGCTGACCCACGGCGTCGGCGCAATGCGCAAATATTCGATCGGCGCGGTGCTGCTGGACAAGGACGATCCGTCGAAGGTCATCGGCCGGACGGTCGAGCCGCTATTGTCGGCGAAGGATCAAGACCGCGAGGGCTATGTGCCCAACGTCGTCTATTCCTGCGGCGCGATCCGGCACGGGGATACGCTGTTCATTCCGTACGGGATCGCGGACAGCTCGATCGGGTTCGCGTTCGTGTCGATCGGGGAATTGTTGAAGGTGATGTGAGGCGGGCATCGCCGCGCCTGATCCTCCCCCGCCAGGGGGAGGTGGCGCCGAAGGCGACGGAGGGGGAGGAAGCCCCACGCGGCTGATCGCCCACCGCCCCCTCCGTCACGCTGCGCGCGCCACCTCCCCCTGGCGGGGGAGGATGCAGACAGACTTCAGCCCGCGACGGCCGCCCGCGTCCGCCCGTACAGCCACCCCACCAACGCCAGGAACAGCACCGTCCCGCCGACCAAAGCCCAGGTCCCGAACCCGTCCCCGACCAAGGCCAGTGGCGCATCCGTTCCCGCCGCCGCGACGATGCCGGCGAAGGCGACCCCCCACAGGCTCTCCCCCACGATCATGCCCGTCGCGGTCAGCACGCCGAGCCGCTTGGCCTGTTCCGGATCGCGGCTCCGCGCCGCCCAGGCGTCGTAGCGCCAGCCGATCACCGCCCCCAACACCACGGGCAGCGTGACGCTCATCGGCAGATAGATGCCGAGCCCGACCCCCAGCGGCGGCAGGCGCAGCCGCTTGGCGACACCCAGCAGCTCGTCGACGATCACCACGCCGACCCCGACCAGCGCGCCCCAGCCGATCATCGCCCAATTGAGGTCGCCACCCAGCACCCCCTTGGCCAGCGCGGAGATCAGCGCCGCCTGGGGAGCGGCTAGCGCGTTCGATCCCGCCCCCGGCATCCCCGCAAAGCCGAACGAGGTCATCATCAATTGCAGCACCGGCGGCACGACCAGGCTGCCGAAGATCACGCCGAACAGCAGCGCGACCTGCTGCTTCCACGGCGTCGCGCCCACCAGCTGCCCGGTCTTCAGGTCCTGCAGATTGTCGTTCGAGATCGTAGCCACCCCGAACACGATCCCGGTCACGATCAACGCATAGGCGACCAGCGCCTGCGTGGTCTCCGTCGGCGTCCCGCGCCCGAACAGCCCGACCAGCATCAACGACGCGGCCAGCACCGACAGGATGCCGATCCCCGACACCGGCGAATTGGACGCCCCGATCAGCGCCGCCATGTATCCGCACACCGCCGCGATCACGAGCCCGGCGACCAGCACGAACAGCAAAGCGCCGGCGATCAGCACCAGCGCCGACCCCTCCAGCGGCCCGCCCGCGATCGTCGTCCATAGCAGCACCGCGATCGGCACCAGCACCAGCAGGCTGCCCCCGGCGACGACCCCGAACGGCAGGTCGCGTTCCTCCAGCGCCACCGCCGCGCCGCGCTCGCGCGTGCGCGACGCCGCGAAGGACGATCGGATGCCACCCAGCACGGGGCCGGCGATCTTCACCAGCGTCCATATCGCCGCGACGCCGATCACGCCCGCGCCCATGAAGCGGACATCGTGCTTGAGGCTCGCGCTCACCCAGTCGGCGATCGGTCCGGCCTGCGCGGCGTGCGCGGTGATGATCGGCAGCGTGATCCAGAAACCGATGACGATCCCGAAGAACATCGCCATGCCCACCGACAGGCCGACGAGATGCCCCACGCCCAGCAACGCGAACGACAGTCCCCCCGAAATCTCGGTGCCGCCCGCTCCGACGCGAAAGAACTGCGTCGCCTCCGCCACCGCCAGACGGGTCTGTGTGAGGATCGCGAAGCCGGCGGAGACCAGGCTGTTGACGACGATGACGCGCAATCCCCGCGCGCTTTCCTCCTCGCCTTCGCGGCTGCCTGCGCCGACCTTCAGCACCTCGGCCGCGGCATGGCCCTCGGGATAGGGCAGGTCGGTATCGACGACGAGTGCGCGGCGTAAGGGGACGGAGAACATGACGCCCAGAAACCCGCCCGTCATGGTGATCGCCGCGGTCGCGAAGAACGGAAAGCCATGCCACCACCCGACCATCACCAGCCCCGGCAGCACGAAGATGATCGCCGCCAGCGTCCCCGCGGCGGATGCGACCGTCTGGACGATGTTGTTCTCCAGGATCGTGGCTCCGGGCAGATAGCGCAGGATCGCCATCGATATCACCGCCGCCGGGATCGACGTCGCGAAGGTCAGGCCGACCTTCAGCCCCAGATAGACGTTCGCCGCGGTGAACAGGAGCGTGATGATCCCGCCCAGGACGATCGCGCGGAAGGTGAGTTCGCGGGTGGAGGGCGCGTGTGTCGGGGTCTGCATGGACGAAGTGTTGCACGAAGCTGGCATGACGCCAACGCGGGAAACGAATGGGCGTTCAAATCCTCCCCGCGAGCGGGGAGGGTGTTCGAGCTTTGGCAGGCTCCCAGCCTGCCAAGACCGTGTCCGGGGGACACGATCTTGCTCGAACACATGCGCAGCATGGTGGAGGGGGTGGGCCGCGCGCGGACCGCTCGTGGAGAGCCCCCTCCACCCCGCCGCTTCGCGCCGCGGTCCCCCTCCCCGTGAACGGGGAGGAATGAGAAGTCGGCAATCGCCACCTGCCAGCGCCACCACTGGCAATGTTGGACTTTCAGTGCGACACGGCCACCGACATGACACAGACGCTTAACCCAGCGCGCCTCGCTCCGATCGCCGTCGAAACCCTGCGAGAGGCGATTTCCGCGCTGACGTGGCGTCCACTTCGTCCACTTCCGAATGCGTTTCGTGCAATCGTCACCCGTGGCGACTCGGTTGCCGCGCCGCGCTGTGTGGTTACAGCAACGGGCAGGAAAGGCGCCGAATGACGCAGGCCATCATCGACCATCAACCGACGCGCGCGGAGATCCGGCTCGTCATCGCGGCATCGTCGCTGGGCACCGTGTTCGAATGGTACGACTTCTTCATCTACGGCACGCTCGCCGCCAGCGGGATCATCGGGCGCACCTTCTTTCCCGCAGGGAACGAGATGGTGCAGACGCTGCTCGCCTGGGCGGGGTTCGCGGTCGGGTTCGGGTTCCGGCCGCTGGGCGCGGTGCTGTTCGGCTATCTCGGCGATAGGATGGGGCGCAAATACACCTTCCTCGTGACCATCACGCTGATGGGCATCGCGACCGCCGGGGTCGGGCTGGTGCCGTCGGCGGCGACGATCGGGCTGGCCGCGCCCGCCATCGTGCTGCTGCTGCGGATCGCGCAGGGGCTGGCATTGGGTGGCGAATATGGCGGGGCGGCGGTGTACGTCGCGGAACATTCGCCGCGCGGGAAGGCGGGCTTCTACACCAGCTTCATCCAGGCGGGCGTCGTCGGCGGGTTCATCCTCAGCATCGTCGTCGTCCTGGTCACGAAAGCGGTGGTGCCGCCGCCGGTGTGGGACGGCTGGGCCTGGCGATTGCCGTTCCTGTTCTCGCTCGTGCTGCTGGCGGTGTCGCTTTGGATGCGGCTGAAACTGTCCGAAAGCCCGGTCTTCGCCGCGATGCGCGCCGCCGGCGAACGCGCGGTCAACCCGCTGGTCGAAAGCTTCACCTATCCCGGCAATATCAAGCGCATGCTGGTCGCGTTGTTCGGCATCGCCGCCGGGCTGACGGTCATCTGGTATACTGCGATGTTCACCGTCCTGTCGTTCCTGCAGGGGCCGATGCGCGTCGACGAGACGACCGCGCAGTTGATCGTGGGGGCGGGGGCGCTGGTCGGGCTCGGCTGGTTCGTCGCGTTCGGGAAATGGTCGGACCGGGTCGGCCGCAAGACGCCG
The DNA here is from genome assembly GCA_964247555.1 of uncultured Sphingomonas sp. Classification (GTDB taxonomy): domain Bacteria; phylum Pseudomonadota; class Alphaproteobacteria; order Sphingomonadales; family Sphingomonadaceae; genus Sphingomonas. The sequence continues at coordinate 6,492 of CAXTVB010000097.1, forward strand.
ATCGTCATCGGCTATGCGCTGACGTTGGTGCTGCTGTTCCCGATCTTCTGGACGATCGGCGCCGCGGCCAATCCGGGCCTGTCCAGCGCGGCGCAGCGCGCGCCGGTCGTCGTGTCGGGCCCGGCCTGCGCGTATAGCCCGTTCGCGAAGGAGCAGGCGGACGATTGCGGCCGGGTGCTCGATTATCTGTCCAAGAAGGGCGTGGCCTATGCGAAGCAGCGCACCCCGGTCACCGTCGTCACGATCGGCGGCGTGCCGGTCGTCGATCACAGCTCCGCCGGACTCGACGCGGCGCTGACACATGCCGGCTACGACCTGGCGAAGGTGAAGCCGTCGCCGGGCAACATCGCGCTGATCCTGATCGCGATCCTGGCGATGGGGGCGCTGTCGGGGATCACCTATGGCCCGGTCGCGGCGCTGCTGTCGGAGATGTTCCCGCCCGCCATCCGCTACAGCTCGCTGTCGATCCCCTATCATATCGGCACCGGCTATTTCGGCGGGTTCCTGCCGTTCATCAGCCAGTATATCGTGGCCAAGACGGGCGATCCGTTCGCGGGGCTTTGGTACACCATGGCGGTCGTCGCGATGGCGCTGATCGTGACCGTCCTGTGGCTCGACGAACGCGCGCTGGTGCCGGCCGCGGAGGCATGACGGTGCCGGTCCCGTCTCCCTTGCGGCTGCTGCTGGACGGCACCGCGCTGGCCGACAATTGGCGTATGCTGAACCGCATGAGCGGTGCGGCGGCGTGCGGCGCGGCGGTGAAGGCGGACGGCTATGGGCTGGGAGCCCGTAATGTCGCGACGCGGCTGGCGGCGGCGGGATGCCGCGACTTCTTCGTCGCGACCTGGGCGGAGGCCGACGCGCTGGCACCGCTCGGGCTGAGCGTGTCGGTGCTGCACGGGATGCGCGAGGCGGACATGGCGGCTGCCGCGCAGGGTCATGCACGGCCGGTGCTGAACACGCGCATCCAGGTCGCGCGGTGGAAGGCGGCGGGCGGCGGCGCGTGCGACGTCATGGTCGACACGGGGATGAACCGGCTCGGCGTGTCGGTGGCCGAGGTGCGCGACGGGCTGCTGGAGGGGCTCGCGATCGACACGCTCATGAGCCATCTGGCCTGCGCGGAGGAGGACAGCGCGATGAACGCGCGGCAGCGGACCGACTTCGCCGCGCTGGCGGGGGCGACGGGCGCGCGGCGGATGAGCCTCGCCAATTCCGCCGGCATCGCGCTCGGGCCGGACTATGCGTTCGATCTGACCCGGCC
>CAXTVB010000097.1:7762-9708 GCA_964247555.1 uncultured Sphingomonas sp.
GTATGGCGGTATCGCATGCGGCGCCTATGCCGGTGCCATCCGGCAGGTTGCGACGCCGCAGGCGGAGGTGCTGCAACGCCGCACCGTCCGCGCCGGCGATACCGTCGGCTACAACGCCACCTGGACCGCCCGTGCGGAGACAGAGGTCGCGACCCTGAACATCGGCTATGCGGACGGCTATTTCCGCGGCTTTTCCGACCGGGGTGCTGCGCTGCAAGGCGATACCCCGTTGCCGGTGATCGGCCGGGTGTCGATGGACCTGATGGCGGTCGCCGTCGACGCAGCGCCCGACATCGCGGAAGGGGACTGGCTGACCATCGACTTCGACCTGCCGACCGCGGCGTCGGCCAGCGGGATGTCGCAATATGAGCTGCTGACGACGATGGGCGGCCGGTACGAACGATGCTGGGCGTGACCGCAGCCGTGCTGCGCAGCATGGCTGCGAGCAAGTTGTTGCGGTGCGGTAGAAAAAGGGATAGCGCTACGCCTTTCGGGGGCGGGGGCGATCATGAAGAAACCAATTGGCGACGGTCCGGTGATCGTCAAGAAATACGCCAATCGCCGCCTCTACAACACCGAGACGTCGTCCTACATCACGCTGGACCATCTTGCCGCGATGACCCGCGAAGGCCGCGACTTCAAGGTGATCGACGCGAAGTCCGAAGAGGACATCACGCACAACGTCCTGACGCAGATCATCATGGAGGAGGAAAGCCGCGGCGAGACGATGCTGCCGGTCAGTTTCCTTCGCCAGCTGATCTCGATGTACGGCGATTCGATGCAGGCGATGGTGCCGGGATATCTGGAGGCGTCGATGGACAGCTTCCGCCGCAACCAGGCGCAGTTCAAGACCGCGGTCGAGGGCGCGTTCGCCAATTCGCCCTTCGCCGAAATCGCCAAGCGCAACATGGCGATGTTCGAAGCGGCGGCGAACGCGTTCAAGCCCGGCGCTACCGGCAATGGTGCGCCGGCCGGTGCAGCCGCCGGGGGCAAGGACGCGGAAATCGCATCGCTTCGGGCCGAACTGGAACGGTTGCAGGAAAAGGTCGACCGGCTGCGCTGATCGCGCCGCGGCGCGTCAGTAGAACGACCGGAGCGCCAGCGTCCGGATCGTCCCGTCGCACAAGGTCAGCGCGACACGCCGCCCCGGTGCCCCGACCGACCACGCGACCAGCGGTCCGCCCGCATAGCCGGGTCCCACCATGCTGCCGTCCACTGCGCAGATGGCATCGCCGGCATGCCAGCCCGCCGCAGCGGCCGGGCCACCGCGCATGACATGGAGGACGGTCAGCCGGGTCGGCTCGATCCCGACCAGCAGGCCGCTGGTCGATCGCAGCGGCGGTTCGTCGGCATGCGGGCCGGGCGCCAGCACCATCCGCCCCGCACCGGGATCGAGGAGGACGCGGTAATTCTGCAGGAACCCCGATCCGATCCGGCCCATCGTGCCGATCGATTCCGAAAAGCCGCGGGGCGGTTCGATCCGGACCTCGACCGACCGCGCGGCCAGCGCGCCGATCGACAGGGCGGGCACCACGGTCAGCGCGCTGACGACCGGCCCGGCCAGTCCGAACGAAATGGCGCTGGTCTCCGGCTGCGGATGCGGTCCAGAGGCGTCCCAGGCCGGGGTGGACACGGTGACCGCCGATCCGTCGCCGGTGTCGACGACGATTGGGCGCAATCGCTGCCCGCCCAGCATTAGTTCGCTTTCGTAGACGTTGCGACCGGGCGAAATGGACAGCGGCGCGACGGTCCCTCGAAACGGCAATCGGCCGCTGCGCAGCAGGCGGAACCGGCGGGTGGCATAGTCGATGTCGATCGCCTGCCCGCCCAGCACGTCGCGCCCAACCAGCATGTCGACCGCGACCGCGCTGCCCGTGGCGATCGCCGGCAGCGCCGCGACGCTGACCCCGCCGCCGGTACGCGTCAGCCCGCCGATCGTCATGCTC
>CAXTVB010000098.1:0-9688 GCA_964247555.1 uncultured Sphingomonas sp.
CAGGTGTCGACCATCGTGCCTTCGCCGACATAGGCGCCGATATTGACGAAGCTCGGCATCAGGATCGCGCCCTTGCCGATGAAGCAGCCGCGCCGGGCGACCGCGCCCGGCACGACGCGGAAACCGCCGGCGCGGAACTCGGCCTCGCCCCAGCCGGCGAATTTGGAGGGCACCTTGTCGAACGCGGGCGCGCCCGCCGCGCCGCCGTCGACCAGCGCATTGTCGTTCAGGCGGAACGACAGCAGCACCGCCTTCTTCAGCCACTGGTTCACGCGCCAGCCGCCCGCGCCGTCGGGCTCCGCGACCCGCGCCTCGCCCGCGTCCAGCAGCGCCAGCGCCGCCTCGACCGCATCGCGCACGTCGCCCTTGGTATCGGTGCCGACCGACGCGCGGTCGTCCCATGCGGCCTCGATGATCGTCTGCTCGCTCATGCTTCCTCCAACACACCCGTCAGCCACGATGTCAGATCGCGGACGGTGAAATCGATGTGATCGCGCTCGGCGTCGTCCGCCTGTTCGGAGCCGTTGTCGATCCAGACCGTCGTCATCCCGATCGCCTTCGCCGGCGTCAGGTTGCGCGCCATGTCGTCGGCGAACAGGCACGTCGCTGGGTCGAGGCCGTAGGTCGTGCAGATGCCTGCATAGGCGCTCGCGTGCGGCTTGGGCAGCAGGCCCATCGCGTGGATGTCGTGGATGCCCTCGAAACTGTCGCGGAGCCCGAGCCGGTCGAGCACCTTCAGCGCGTAGGGCGTGTCGCCATTGGTGAAGACCAGTTTGCGCCCCGGCAACCGCGCGATCGCGGCGACCAGGGGGGCGTCGACCGACAGGACGTCCATCTCGATGTCATGGACGTCGGCCAGGAAATGATGCGGATCGACATCGTGTTCGGCCATCATGCCGGACAACGTGGTGCCGTGGCGCAGGAAATAGTCCTTCTGGACGCGGTAGGCGGCGTCCCGGTCGATCCCCAGATGCCGCGCGACATAGGCGGTCATCCGCGCGTCGATGCGGGCGAACAGGTTCGCGCTCGCCGGGTACAGCGTGTTGTCCAGATCGAAGATCCAGGTGCGGATCGGGGCGAGCGCGGGGGGCATGGTGGCGGCCATAGCAGCGCGTGGCGTGCGGGCAAGAAGGGGGCTCGCAGATGACCGCTCGCTGGACTTCCGCGGCGAAACCACCATCTTCCAACCATGACCCGATATTCCCTGCTCGATCTCGTCCCCGTCGTCGAAGGCGGTACCGTCGGCCAGGCGTTGGCTAACGCCGCCGATCTCGCACGCCATGCCGAAAGCCTCGGCTTCAACCGCTATTGGTGTGCGGAGCATCACGGCATGACCGGCATCGCCAGCGCCGCGACCGCGGTCGTGCTGGGGCATATCGCCGCGGCGACGACGCATATCCGCGTCGGCGCAGGCGGGATCATGCTGCCCAATCATGCGCCGATCACCATCGCGGAGCAGTTCGGGACGCTCGACGCGCTGTTCCCGGGTCGGATCGATCTGGGTCTCGGCCGCGCGCCGGGATCGGACCAGCGCGTGGCGCGCGCGATGCGGCGGACGCTGGAGAGCGACCCCAACGCCTTCCCGCGCGATGTCCTCGAACTACAGTCGTATTTTGCGGACGACGGCCAGACGGGCATCACCGCGACGCCGGGTGCGGGCGCGAAGCCCGAGATGTGGATCCTCGGCTCCAGCACCTTCGGCGCGCAGCTCGCGGCAATGCTCGGGCTGCCCTATGCCTTCGCGTCGCATTTCGCGCCCGATGCGCTCGACCAGGCACTCGCGATCTACCGGCGCGATTTCAAGCCGTCGGCGCGGCTCGCCCGGCCGTATGCGATGGCGGGGTTCAACGTGTTCGCCGCGGATACCGATGCGGAAGGCCAGTTGCTCGCGTCGTCGCAGCAACAGGCGTTCGTCGCGCTGCGCACCGGCAACCCGCGCCAGCTGCCGCCGCCGGTCGCGGGATATCGCGAGACATTGGGCGCGCAGGGGTCCGCGATCCTCGACCATGTGCTGCAATGCTCCGCGGTCGGCAGCCCGGCGACGATCGAGCGCGGGCTGGCCGCCTTCGTCGCGCGGACCGGGGTCGACGAGGTCCTGCTGACCAGCGCGATCTACGATCACGATGCCCGCAAGAAGAGCCTGACGATCGCGGCGAACGCGATGCAGGAGATGCGGGTGGCGGCGTGACCTCGTGTTCCTGCGTACGCAGGAACACGGATTACCCCCGGTACAATCCGTCCAGCCGCTCCTCATAGGCCGCCCGGATCACGTGGCGACGGATCTTCAGCGACGGCGTCAGCTGTTCGTTCTCGATCGTGAACGGCCCGTCCGCCAGCACGAAGCGACGGATGCGTTCCGTCACCGACAGGTCGCGATTGACCCGCTCCACCGCCGCGCCGATCGCCGTACGGTACGCGGCATCGTCCGCGCCGGGGTTCGCCGCGCGCCAGTCTTGTGTCCATTCAGGATCGGGCACGATCAGCGCGACCATGTAGGGACGGCGGTCGCCCGCGATCATCGCCTGCCCGATCTCGGATTGCAGCGTCAGCATCCCCTCGACCTTCTGCGGCGCGACATTGTCGCCCTTGTCGTTGATGATCAGGTCCTTCTTGCGATCGGTGATCGCGATCCGGCCGCGGGCGTCGATCTCGCCGATGTCGCCGGTGTGCAGCCACCCGTCCTTCAATACGCGCGCGGTCTCGGCCTCGCCCCGCCAATAGCCGTGCATGACCAGCTCGCCGCGGACCAGGATCTCGCCGTCCTCCGCGATCCGCACCTCGGTATCGTCGAGCGGCGGGCCGACCGAGTCCATCCGGATGCCCGCGCGGGGGCGATTGCACGATATCACCGGCGCGGTTTCGGTCTGGCCATAGCCCTGGAGGAAGGTGACGCCGAGCGCGTGGAAGAACAGGCCGATCTCCGCATTTAGCGGCGCACCGCCCGACACGAACGCTTTCAGCCGACCGCCGAATTTCTTCGCGATCTTCGGGCGGAACAGCGTGTCGACCGCCAGCTTTGCAGGTCGGTCGATCAGCCGGACGCGGCCGGCATATTCCTTCGCACCGATGTCCAGCGCCCGCTTCAGTAGCCAGGCGGAGGCGCCGCCCTGCTTGGCGATGGTCTTCGCGATCCGCGTCCGCAGCACCTCGAACAGGCGCGGCACGACGAACATGATCGTCGGGCGGACTTCCTCGATATTGGCGGCCAGCCGGTCGAGGCTTTCGGCGTAATAGATCTGCCCGCCGAGCCCGATCGGCAGATGCTGGCCGCCGGTATGTTCATAGGCGTGGCTGAGCGGCAGGAACGACAGGAACACCTCGTCGCCCGTATCCGGGAAATCCTCCGCAATGATCGCGGCGCATCCGGCGACGTTGTGCAGGATCGCGCCGTGATGCTGCATGACGCCGCGCGGGCTTCCGCCGGTGCCGCTGGTGTAGACGATGCACGCCAGATCGCCGCGTTCCGCCGTCACGGTCGCCGCCACCGCTACGGGGTCGGCGGGGTGCCGGTCGATCAGCGCGCGCCAATGGTGGCAGTCGATCCCGGTCTGGCCGAGGCGAAGGGCGTCCATCCCGATGACGTGCTGCGCGTGCGCCGACCGGATGACCGCGGGCATCAGTGTCGCGGCCAGTTTCTGCGTCGAGACGATGACGGCGCGAGCGCCCGAATTCTCGATGATATGAACATGGTCGCGTTCGGTATTGGTGGTGTAGGTCGGCACCGTGACGCATCCCGCGGCCATGATCGCCAGGTCGGACAGGCACCATTCGGGCCGGTTCTCGCTGACCAGCATCACCCGGTCGCCCGGTTGCAGCCCGATCGCCTCCAGCGCGGTGGCGAGCGCGGCGACTTGGCGCGCGGCGTCGGCCCAGCTCGTCGCGGTCCATGTCCCGCTGTCCTTCGTCCACAGGAACGGCGCGTCGCCGCGTTCGGCGGCACGCGTGAAGAACATCGCGACGAGATTGGGGAATCGCTCGATCCGGCGGGGCATCGTCTCTCCTGCCACGGCCCTTGCCCATCCGGGCCGGGCGTGGTCCTTTTCGGTTATTCCGACGGACGACCCGTCGGATCGACCGCGCGCTTGATCGTCGTCACCCGGCCGTCCTCGCCGATCGCGACGCCTTCGCTGCGCGGATCGGCGGCACCGACCCAGTGGCCGTCCGTATATTCGATCGCGTTCGCCTTCAGCCCCAGCGGCGCGACCATCACCCGGTCGCCGAGCGCGCGCAGCGCGGGCACCATCGCCTCGCGCTCCGTCCCCTGCTCGACGATCACCGGGCCGGGCGCGAAGACCAGCCCGGCGGCGATCGCGTCCTGCGCGCTCATCCTGAAATCGATCACGCCCATGATCGCCTTGGCCACCTGGGCGATGATCGTCGGGCCACCCGCCGCGCCGACCGCCAGCCGGACCTTGCCGTCGGGGCCGTAGACGATCGTAGGTGCCATCGACGACCGCGGCCGCTTTCCGCCCTCGACGCGGTTGGCGACGAGATAGCGGCCGCCCCCAGAACCAGCGGCGTCCGGAACGATGTCGAAATCGGTCAGCTGGTTGTTCAGGACGACACCGTCGACCGACAGGCCGGAGCCGAAGACGCCCTCCACCGTCGTCGTCACCTCGACGACATTGCCGTCGCGGTCCACCACCGCCAGATCGGTCGTCCCCGCCACCTCTTTCGCCGGGACCGGGGTTCGCGGCGGTGCGCCGGGCGGCGTCCCCGCCGCGACGGTCGCGATCGCATGGTCGGTGGCGATCAGCGCCGATCGCGACGCCAGATAGGCCGGGTCGAGCATCCCGGCGACGGGCACCTTCACGAAATCCGGATCGCCGACATACAGGTCGCGGTCCGCATAAGCGAGGCGCGAGCTTTCCGCGAACAGATGCCAGGCAACCGGCGAATCCTTGCCGAGCGCCGTCATGTCGAAGCGTTCCAGCTGCTTCAGGATCATCAGCACGGTGATGCCGCCGGACGAGGGCGGGCCCATGCCGCAGACCTTGTATGCGCGGTAGGCGATGCAGACCGGGGGTCGCGATTTGGCGGCATAGCTGGCGAGATCGCCCGCGGTCATCTTCGACGGGTTGCGCGCCGCGCCGTTCACCGTCGTCACCAGCTTCGTCGCCTGGGGTCCGACATAGAAGCTGTCCGCCCCGAGCCGGGCCAACCGTTCCAGCAGCGCCGCCTGCGCGGGATTTCGCACCAGGCTGTTCTCGGGGAGCGGCGCGCCATCCGGGCCGCTGAACAAGGCGCGCGTTTCCGGGGTCAGATGACCGCCGAACCGCGCCAGGCTGCCGACGAAGCGCGGCGACAGCGTCCAGCCGTCGCGTGCGAGGCGGATCGCGGGCTGGAACAGCCGCGCCCAGGGCAGCCGCCCGCCGTCGCGATGCGCCAGCGCCATGCCGCGGAGCGCACCGGGCACGCCGACGCTGCGCCCACCCGGCACAGCATCCTCGTGCGACAGCGGCGTGCCGGCATCGGTGTAGAACCAGTGCCCGTCCGCCGCCATCGGCGCGGTCTCGCGCGCGTCGATCGTCGAGAAGCCGCCCCCGCGACCTTCGCGTGCCGCGTGCCGCACCCAGAAGCCACCGCCCGCCAACCCGGAACTTTGCGGCTCGACCACGCCCAGCGCCAGCATCGTCGCGATCGCCGCATCGGTCGCGCTGCCGCCCGCCTTCAGGATTTCCACGCCGGCCGCGGCGGCGCGCGGATCGGCGGCGCTGACCATGCCTTGCGGGCGGGCAGGCGATGTGGTGCGCGCCGGTGCCGCGACGGGGACGGTCAGGAGCAGGGCGGCGATCAGGAGGCGCTTCATGGGCGCGGATCGTAACGGGGTTTGATGGGGGGGCAAGCGGGATAGGGCATCTCACGTCACCCCGGCCTCGCGCCGGGGTCCATCAAGCGGCATCTACAGGTGTAGAGGCGCGATGCCCGAGCGCGCGGCACGATGGACCCCGGCGCAGGGCCGGGGTGACGGGCCAACTACGCCCCCACCGCGTCCGCCACGCTCGCAAAGCCGTCGCGCACCAGCAGCGCGTCGAGATCGTGCAGCATCCGGACCGCCAGCCCGGGACCTTCGTACACCAGCGCCGTGTACAGCTGTACCAAACTCGCCCCCGCCCGGATCCGCGCATAGGCCTCCGCGCCGCTGTCGATCCCGCCGACCGCGATCAACGGCATGCTGCCGCCCGTCGCTCGTCGGAAATCCGCGAGACGCTGGCGGGCAAGCGGAGCGAGGGGCGTGCCCGACAGGCCGCCCGTCTGCGCGCCGTTCGCGGATCGCAGGCCGGGGCGGGTGACGGTGGTATTGCCGACGATCAGCGCGTCGATCTTCGCCTCGATCCCCGCGCGGGCGATGTCGTCGATCGCCGCGGGGTCGAGATCGGGGGCGACTTTCAGGAACAGGGGCGTGGTCCCACGCGCCGCCACGCACGCTGCCAGCAGGTCGCGCAGCGCCGCACCGTGCTGCAGGTCGCGCAGGCCGGGGGTGTTCGGCGAGCTGATGTTGATCGTGACGTAATCCGCGTGTCGGCTGGCGGTCGCGACGCCGTGGACGTAATCGGCGACGCGGTCGGTCGCCTCCTTGTTCGCGCCGACATTGATGCCGATCGCACCCCGGCGCTTCGACGTGCGGATACGCGGTAGCGCGGCGTCCAGCCCGCCATTGTTGAACCCCATCCGGTTCACCACCGCTCGGTCCTCGGGCAGGCGGAACAGTCGTGGTACCGGGTTGCCCGGCTGCGGCAGCGGGGTCAGCGTGCCGACCTCCACGCTGCCGAACCCCAGCGCGAAGAACCCGTCGACTGCGCGCGCATCCTTGTCGACCCCGGCGGCGAGCCCGACCGGATTGGCGAAATCCACCCCCGCCACCCGCGTCGCCAGCCGCGACGAGGCGAAGCCGCGCGCGAACGGTGCCCCTGCGCCACCCCAGGCACCGAGCATCCGGATCGTAACACGGTGCGCGCGTTCGGCGTCGAGGCGGAAGAGGAGCGGGTGGTAGAAGGCCATCATAATTCCCTCTCCCTCCGGTAGAGGGAGGGAGCCGCGTTAGCGGCGGAAGTGGGAGGGTGACAAGCGACGTCGCCCTCACCCTTCCGCGCCTGCGGCGCTCCCTCCCTCTCCCAAAGGGGGAGGGAAAGGGGCGCTCCCCGACGTCGAAACCCAGAGCATTCCGCCGATGTGTTGCGAGTCGTTAGCAGCTTTCCGCGCCTTGACGATGCGGGTCGCCGGGGCCAGATGGCAATCCTACCAAATTCGTCCGATTGGAGTCCTTCGCGGCCGTGATGCGCCTGTCCAGCCTTGCCGATTATGCCGTCGTCATGATGGCGGCGGCGGCGCGCCATTGCGGCGGGGCGGGCCGGCTGAACGCGACGCTGCTGGCGGAGGAGACGGGGGTGCCCTTGCCGACCGTGCAGAAGCTGGTCAGCCGGCTGTCCGCCGCGGGCTTGCTGGAAAGCGCGCGCGGCACCGGTGGCGGCTTCCGCCTGTCGCGCCCGCCGTCTGCGATCAGCCTGGCCGATATCGTCGAGGCGGTCGAAGGGCCGATCGCGATGACGAGTTGCGTCGACGACGGTCGCCAGGATTGCGGGCTCGATCACCACTGCTCGGTCAAGCCGCACTGGAACGCCGTCAACGACGCGGTGCGCGGCGCTTTGGCGGGCGTTTCGCTGGCGTCGCTCACCAGGGCACCCGCCCCGCCGGTCGCGGTGCATCGCTTAGAGGTTATGAACTAATGGCTACCCGCAACGCCGAAGCCCATGCCGCCGCGAACAAGGCGTATGAATATGGCTTTTCCTCCGACATTGAACAGGAATTCGCGCCCAAGGGGCTGAGCGAGGACACCGTCCGCTTCATCTCCGCCAAGAAGGGGGAGCCGCAGTGGATGCTCGACTGGCGGCTGAAGGCCTATGCCTTGTGGCTGACGATGGAGGCACCCGACTGGGCGAAGCTGAACGTGCCGCCGATCGACTATCAGGACGCCTATTATTACGCCGAGCCCAAGGCGAAGCCGAAGCTCGGCTCGCTCGACGAGGTCGATCCCGAGATCCTGCGCGTCTACGAAAAGCTCGGCATCCCGATCGCCGAGCAGAAGATGCTCGCGGGCGTCGAAGAGGTGAACGAGGATGGCACGCCGAAGCGTCGCGTCGCGGTGGACGCGGTGTTCGACAGCGTGTCGGTCGCGACCACGTTCCGCAAGGAGCTGGAGGCCGCGGGGGTGATCTTCCGGTCGATCTCGGAGGCGATCAAGGAATATCCCGATCTCGTCCGCAAATGGCTGGGCAAGGTCGTGCCCCAGCACGACAATTATTTCGCGACGCTCAACGCCGCGGTCTTCTCGGACGGCACCTTCGTCTACATCCCCGAGGGCGTGCGCTGCCCGATGGAGCTGTCGACCTATTTCCGCATCAACGCCGAGAACACCGGCCAGTTCGAGCGCACGCTGATCATCGCCGACAAGGGCAGCCACGTCTCCTATCTCGAGGGCTGCACCGCCCCGCAGCGCGACGAGAACCAGCTCCACGCCGCGGTCGTCGAACTGGTCGCGCTCGACGATGCCGAGATCAAATATTCGACCGTGCAGAACTGGTATCCCGGCGACGCCGAGGGCAAGGGCGGCATCTATAATTTCGTCACCAAGCGCGCGCTCTGCCAGGGCAGGAACAGCAAGGTGAGCTGGACGCAGGTCGAGACCGGCTCCGCGATCACCTGGAAATATCCGAGCTGCGTGCTTGCCGGGGAAAACAGCGTCGGCGAATTCTATTCGGTCGCGGTCACCACCAACCGCCAGCAGGCCGACACCGGCTCGAAGATGATCCATCTCGGCAAGAACAGCCGCTCGACGATCGTGTCGAAGGGGATTTCGGCGGGCCGCTCGGACAACACCTATCGCGGGCTGGTCCGCGTCGGGCCCACCGCCGAGAATGTCCGCAACTTCACCCAGTGCGACTCGCTGCTGCTCGGCGACCAGTGCGGCGCGCACACCGTGCCCTATATCGAGGTCCGCAACCCCTCGGCGCAGATCGAGCATGAGGCGACCACCTCGAAGATCAGCGACGACCAGCTCTTCTACGCGATGCAGCGCGGGCTCGACGCCGAGGCCGCGGTGGCGCTGATCGTCAACGGCTTTGCGCGCGAGGTGCTGAAACAGCTGCCGATGGAGTTCGCGGTCGAGGCGCAGAAGCTGCTGGGGATTTCGCTCGAGGGGAGCGTGGGATGATCAAGGCCCATCCTCTCTTCGTCATGCCGGACTTGATCCGGCATCCCGCTTCTTCTTCGGCGGCAGCACAAGGCAGCGGGACCCCGGATCAAGTCCGGGGTGACGGAGGCGGGAGATGAAACTTCCGCGCTGGTACAAGTTCGAGTGGTTGGGCTGGCTGGTAACGGGCTTACCGTTTTACGCATTTACCGCGCTTTACGCGGGACGAGCGTGGCCGATACCTGATCCGCCTTCCCCATACCTTGGGTTCGCACCGTGGATTTTGGCGGTGCTCCTAATTTACCATCCCTTCTTATTGGCTCCCGTGGCAGTCTTCGCGGGACGGCGAAAGAAACGAGTTCATGCTCAAAATTGAAAACCTCCACGCCGAAACCGCCGGCAAGGCGATCCTCAAGGGCATCACGCTCACCATCAATCCGGGGGAGATCCATGCGATCATGGGCCCCAATGGCGCGGGCAAGTCGACGCTCGCCTATA
>CAXTVB010000099.1:0-9650 GCA_964247555.1 uncultured Sphingomonas sp.
CAGCTTCGGTGGCGAAGCGATGAAATCCGAAGAATGGGCGCGCGCGATGCACGGCGCCTCCACGGCGACGACGAACATGCAGGCGACGCTGAAGGGCGTGATGGAACGCGCGCTTGCTGCCGCGAACATGCCCAGCCGGACCGAGCTGGAGGACGTATCCGCCCGCCTGGCACGGATCGAGGCGTCGCTGCTCCGGATCGAGGCGGCGACGACGACCGACGCCAGGCCCGCGGCCCCGGCCCGCCCCAAACCGGCGCGGACGCGAAAGCCGCCGACGCCGTGACCGTCGCCGCTATTTCCTGAATGGCGACGTTCCCCGAACTCTATCTCGCCGCGCAGGGCGAATTCGATCGTGCGATGCGGCGCAATCTGGCGGGGCTCGGCTATTTCTCGACCAGCGGTCCGACGCTCGGCGCGACGGCCAAGGACGTGCTGATCGAGCGCGGCACGATGCGCCTTTATCACTATCACGCGCGCACAGACGAAATTTACCGCGTGCCGATCCTGCTGGTGATGGCTACGACCAATCGGGGCTATATCTTCGACATGGTGCCGGGGCAGAGCCTCGTCGAATATCTCCTCGATGCCGGGTTCGACGTGTTCATGCTCGACTGGGAAGCGCCGCGCATCGACGAACGGCGGTTGAGCCTGGAAAGCTACGTCCTCGATTTCCTGCCGGCCGCGGTGGCGCGGATCGCGGACGAGACGGGCGAGCCGGATGTGTCGGTGATCGGCTATTGCTTCGGCGGCGTCCTGTCGCTGCTCTGGGCCGCGCTCGCGCCCGAAGGCGTCCTCGCCAACCTCGCGACCTTCACGACGCCGGTCGATTTCTCCGCGATGGAGATGTTCCAGAACTGGGCGGACAAGCGCTTCTTCGACGTCGACGCGCTCGTGGAGGCGTTCGGCAATTGCCCGGGCGACTATCTCTACACCGCCTTCGACATGCTCCGCCCCGGCGCGCGGCCCGCGCAGAATCTGCGCGTGCTCGACCGGCTGGACGACGAAGCATTCGTGAAGGCGTTCCGCATGTTCGACCGCTGGAACACCGACACGCTGCCGCTGGCCGGCGAATATTTCCGTCAGACGGTCAAACTGCTGATGTGGGAGAACCGGTTGCTCCACGGGACGCTGACCATCGGCGGGATGCCCGTCGACCTCGCGCGGATCACCGCGCCGTTCCTGCACGTCGCCGCACAGCACGACCATATCGTGCCCACCGAAGCGTCCGCGCCGCTGATCGACATGATCGGGTCCAGCGACAAGCGCGAACTGGTGCTGAAAGGCGGGCATGTCAGCGTCGTCGCCGGTCCCAACGCCGTACACCGGATGTGGCCCGCCCTCGTCCAATGGCTGGAGCCACGGTCGACATGAGCCACACCATCCGCCGCTTCCAGCCCGAAGACCGCGCCGCGATGCTGGGCTTCGCGCAAGGATTGCCCGAACACGACCTGTTGTTTCTGGGCCGCGACCTGCGCCACCCTCGCGTCGTCGAAGCGTGGCAGGACGCGATCGCGGAAGGATGGATCGACAGCCTGATAGCCTGCGACGACGACATGCTGGTGGGCTCCGCGGCGCTGGTGCGCGACCCGCTGAGTTGGAGCGCGCATGTCGGCGAGGTCCGGCTACTGGTCGCGGGAGACCGTCGCGGCGCCGGCCTAGGGCGCGACCTACTGGAAGGGATCTTCGCCATCGCCGCGACGCACGGCCTCGCCAAGCTGACCGCGGCCATGACGACCGACCAGGCGGGATCGATCGCTTTGTTCGAAAGCCTGGGCTTCAGGGCTGAAGCGATGCTGAAGGATCAGGTCCGCGGTCGCGACGGCGTGGCGCATGATCTGGCGATCCTGTCCTACGACGTCGAGCGGGTAACCCAGCGCAACCGCGCGTTCGGTGTGGAATGAACCTTCAACACGTCGACGCGTACAGTCCGGGACCAAGGAGAAATTGATGGCGACCGCAGCCCCTATCAGCGAAGTCCGTGCCCCGTCCGCGTTGCTGGCGCTGACCGAATTGCCCCGCGCGCTCGCCGAGCTGGGATCGCTGTCGATCGCCGCGCCGCTGCTGGCCAGTGCACCCAGGGGCGACGGTCACCCGGTGCTCGTCCTGCCCGGCTTCGTCGCCAGCGACGCGTCGACGGCGGTCCTGCGCCGGTATCTGAAACGGTTGGGATATGACACCCACGCCTGGGAACTCGGTCGCAACCTCGGTCCGCGCGCGATCGGACGTGAAGGCGAGAAACTGGTCGAGCGCTTGCGCGTGATCCACGAACTGACCGGCGAGAAGGTCAGTCTCGTAGGCTGGAGCCTGGGCGGCGTCATGGCGCGGCTGCTAGCCCGCCGCGCGCCCGACGCGATCCGGCAGATCGTGACGCTGGGATCGCCGTTCGCGGGCAGTCCCAAGGCATCGAACGTCTGGCGAGCGTACGAATTGCTGACCGGGCAGAAGATCGACGACGCGCATACCAAGGCGCAGATGGCCGAGGTGTCCGCGCCGCCCCCGGTCCCTGCGACCGCCATCTACAGCCGCGAAGACGGCGTGGTGGCTTGGCAGAACTGCCTGGAGCCCGCCGGGCCCGAGAGCGAGAATATCCAGGTCCATGGCAGCCATTGCGGTCTCGGCGTGAACCCGGCGGTGCTGTACGCGATTGCCGACCGACTGGCGCAGCCGCTCGACGACTGGCACCCGTTCGCGGCCAAGGGACTGATGGGACTGATGTATCCGAGCGGAAACGCGTGAGGGTATTCCGTATTCCGTTTTCGGTCGTCCGCCGCATCCATCCGTCATCCCCGCGAAAGCGGGGGCCCAACTCCTGGTCTCTACATAGGGTATCAGGGAGCTGGGTCCCCGCTTTCGCGGGGATGACGTGATGTAGGAATTACTCCGCCGCAGTAACCTCGGGACTATCCGTCCGCGGAGTACGCCGACGGCGCGGCTTCGGCGCATCCTCGCCGACATCGTTCGACGCCAGCGGCGCGGCACTCAGCGACGGGGGCAGGCGATCCGCCTCGATCACCGCGGGCGCTTCTTCGCCGGGGACGATGGGCGCGGCGTCGCGACGCGGACGACCGCGGCGGCGCGGGGCTTCGTCGGACGACGGCGCATCGGCGACCACCGTCTCAACCGGCGCGCCCACCTCTTCGCGCGGCTGGACACGCTGGCGATCGATCCGCTGGGGCCGCTCGGCGCGGGGTTGCGTCTGCTCGCCGGTCTGATCCTCGCGCGGGCGACGGTCGTTGCCGCGCGGTTGGTCGGCGCGCTGGCCATCCTGACGCTCGTAGCGCTGGCCGTCCTGGCGGTTGCCTTCGTAACGCTGGCCGTCCTGGCGACCGTTGTCCTGACGTCCGCCGTCCTGGCGCTGGCCCTGATACTCGCGGCGCTGGCCGTCGCCCCGGTTCTGGTCGCCCCGGCCCTGGTCGTTTCGCTGGCTATCGCTGCGGTTGCCGTCGTTCCGGTTGCCGTCGCCACGCTGACCGTCGTTGCGGTTCGTGTCGTAACGCTGCTCGCCGGTCTGCTCGCCTGCACGGATCGGTTCGCCCTCGGCGCCGAAATCGTCGTCGCCGTCCGCGTCGTAACCGTCGTCGAACGCATCGTTCGATTGCTGGCGGCGCGGCTGGCTGTCCTCGAACCGGCTGCGCTGTTCGCTCAGCACGCGGAAATAATGGTCCGCGAACTGAAGGTAATATTCGATGTTGACGCGGTCGCCGGACTGCTGCGCGTCGCGGGCGAGATTCTTGTACTTCTCGTGCAGCTGCGCCGCATTGCCGCGCGCGCGGCTGTCGATGCGATTGCCGTTGTCGCGACCCTGGCCACCGCCCTGGCGCGGATTGCCGCCGCCACCACTGCCGCCACCATTATTGCTACCACGACCGCGACGGCGGCCGGCTTGCCGATTATTGATCAAGCTTGTGTCCTCGTCCTCAAAACCAAAACCGGTCTTGCTCCGAAATCCGCTGCGCAACCCCGCGACCGCGCGCCGTTTCAGGCGCATCCGGTCTGCCATGGCCGCCGGGTTGCAGCAGCCTCATGACGGTGGATGCGGGCCAACGCCCAAAATCAACAGCTTCGTGTCGAAATTGCGTGCCCCTCCTGGCGCAATAGCGGGTGGCGGGCACCGACCACAAGCGAAATGTGCGTCGGCGCCCCGTTAAATTCAAGTGGCGACCAGAACGCGCGGCCGACCGGCCAGATCGGCGCGGCAGACCACCGCGAACCCTTCGCCCTCCAGCAGCGCCGTCACCGATGCCGCCTGCGTCGCGCCGATCTCCAGGATCGCGGCGCCACCGGGCGCGACCAGCCCCGCGAGCACCGGCGCGAGCCGTCGATAATCGTCAAGTCCATCAGGCCCCGCGAACAGCGCGCCGGCCGGTTCGTGCGCGCGCACCTCGCGCGGCAGGTCGGCATCCGCCTCGACATAAGGCGGGTTCGCGACGACGAGATCGAACCGCGCGCCGACCGCCGCCGCCCAGTCGCCCAGCACGAAGCGCGCACGCCCACCCACGCCGGTCGTTCGCGCATTCGCCGCGGCGTAGCCCAACGCGATGGCGGACCGGTCGATGCCGAGGCCCTCCGCGCCCGGCCATTCGGCGAGCAGCGCGAGGAGCAGCGTGCCCGGACCGGTGCCGAGATCGAGGATCGTCGCTGGCGGCTTGTCCATGAACCGATCGATCGCGGCCTCGACCAGCGTCTCGCTATCCGCGCGCGGCACCAGCGCGCCGGGCCCGACCGCGAGATCGATCGTCCAGAAGCCGCGCGTGCCGACGATATAGGCGACGGGTTCGTGGTTCGCGCGGCGATCGACGAGTGCGGCAAAGGTGTCGGGGACGGGGCGGTCCACGTCGAGCAGCAGCGCGTTGCGTTCGATGCCCAGCGCATGCGCCATCAGCAGTTCGGCATCGAGGCGCGGGGTGGCGGAGAAGGCGAAGCGTTTGGTCGCGACGGCGAGGGCACTTCTCACTCCCCCTCCCACTCGCGGGAGGGGGTCGGGGGGTGGGCGCTCGCTCACCGCGAGTGCACCGCGTGGAACGAGCGGAGCGCCCACCCCCGACCCCTCCCGCATGCGGGAGGGGAGAAAGGAGGATCGCCCCGCCGGCCGCGCTTGGGCGAGTCTTGCCGCAATATGCGGCAAGCCGCCCTACGCGGCATCCAACGTCGCCAGACGCTCCGCCTCGTCCTCGGCGATCAACGCGCCGACCAGCTCCCCCATCTCGCCCGCCAATATCTCGGGCAGACGGTGCAGCGTCAGGTTGATCCGGTGATCGGTCACCCGCCCTTGCGGGAAATTGTAGGTGCGGATCCGCTCCGACCGATCGCCCGATCCCACCATCGATTTCCGCGCCCCCGCCCGCTCCGCATGCAACCGCTCGCGCTCCGCCTCGTACAGCCGCGTCCGGAGTACGCGCAACGCTTTGGCCTTGTTCTTGTGCTGCGATTTCTCGTCCTGCTGGATGACGACGAGGCCGGTCGGGATGTGAACAATTCGCACCGCGCTGTCGGTCGTGTTCACCGACTGCCCGCCCGGACCCGACGATCGGTAGATGTCGATCCGGAGGTCCTTGTCCTCGATCTTGACGTCGACCTCCTCGGCTTCCGGCAGCACCGCGACGGTCGCGGCGGAGGTGTGGATCCGCCCGCCCGCCTCGGTCACGGGCACGCGCTGGACGCGGTGGACGCCGGATTCGAACTTCAACTTGGCGAACACGCCCTGCCCGGTGACGCTGGCGACGACCTCCTTGTAGCCGCCGGCGTCGCTGTCGGAGGCGGAGATCAGCTCGACGCGCCAGCCCTGCCCCTCGGCATAGCGCTGGTACATCCGGAACAGGTCGCCCGCGAACAGCGCCGCCTCGTCGCCGCCGGTCCCGGCGCGTACCTCGAGCATCGCGGACCGCTCGTCCGCGGCATCGCGTGGCAACAGCGCAAGCGCGAGCCGACGGTCCGCGGCGTCGAGCGCCTCGCGATTGGCATGCATCTCTTCCGCCGCCATCGCGCGCAGTTCGTCGTCGGCGTCCTGCGCCATGAAGGCCAGGCTGTCCGCCTCCGCACGCAGTCTTCGCACCTCGGTCGCGGCTTGGGCGACGGGTTCGAGCTCGGCATATTCCTTCGACACCTGGACGAACCGCTCGCCCGACAGGTCGCCGGTCGCCATCAGCGCGGACAGTTCGTCGCGTCGCGCCTCGATCTGGCGGATGCGGTCGGGGGAGATGGAGGTCATGGGCGATTGAAGCCTTCGCTACCAATGCTCCAACCAAATCGTTCGCCCAAAGCCTGTTGAACGCGCTTTGTCACCGCGTGCTGCTCGTCATTGGAATAGCGTGTACTGTAAAAGCTTAGGTGCAGCGCTCCCATCGGATGCTCGGCGCCCCTAAGAAAGAGCTTAATCATCACATCATCGCGACCAGCCGCGTCACTGCGCTTTTTCGAATTTCCTTTATAAGTTATTGTCGTCGACAATCCGGCCCGACGGAGTAGTGCCGCAGCTTCCACAGCCGCTAATTCCATCGCAGGAGTATCCGGAATTACGGCAACTAGCGGTCCGTTCGCTTGCTTGCTCTCAACCAGCATCGCCAGCCGCTCCATTCCGGCAGCCCAACCGACCCCCGGCGTCTCCGGCCCACCGAGCGACCCGATCAACCCGTCATACCGCCCCCCGGCCAGCACCGTCCCCTGCGCCCCCAGCCGGTCGGTCACGAATTCGAACGCGGTGTGCCGGTAATAATCCAGCCCGCGCACCAGCCGCGCGTTGCGCGTCCAGGCGACGCCCGCCGCGTCCAGACCCGCGGTCACCGCGTCGAAGAAACCCCGCGCCCGCGGATCCTTACTGTCGAGGATGCGCATCGGGTTCTTCTCGAGCCGGGTCACGCTGTCCTCGGACAAGTCCCCTCGGTGCGCCTCGAAATGCGCGACCAGCGCGGCGCGCCATGCGCCGCGCGTTTCCGCATCGCCCAGCGTGTTGAGCTGCAGCGTCACGGCGTTGTCGGTTCCTGGGCCGGCGATACCCAGCTCGCGGAGTAGCTGGTCCGCCATCACGAGCAGCTCGACATCGGCGGCAGGCTCCGCGGCGCCGATCACCTCGGCGTCGATCTGGTGGAACTGGCGATACCGCCCCTTTTGCGGCCGTTCGTAGCGGAACACCGGTCCGCTGGTCGTCAGCTTCAGCGGCGCATATTGCTGCCAGCCCTCGGTCAGATACGCCCGCGCGATGCCGGCGGTGAATTCGGGACGAAGCGTCAGCGAATCGCCGCCGCGGTCGGGGAAGGAATACATCTCCTTCGAGACCACGTCGGTCGTCTCGCCTATCGAGCGCGCGAACACCTCGGTCGCCTCGAACACCGGGATATCGATGCGCTGGAAGCAATAGAGCGCGCGGACGCGCTCGAACGTGGCGAGCACGTGCGCGAAACGGCGCTGCTCCTCGCCGAAGATGTCCTGGGTGCCGCGGACGCGCCGCGGAGTTTCTGTACGGGCCATGTTAATCGCGCATCTAGGCGACGCATGCGACAAGCGCTAGCGGTTGCGGATGGCCAGCCCGTTCAAGCTCAATCTCGGCAAGTGGATCGCTCCGCCCCGGTTCATCGCCTTCATCGCGATCTTCGTCGTCGCGCTCGTCGCATTGCCGGGTCCGCTGGGCCTCGGGCGCGGCACGATGCTGGCGTTCGACATCGCCGCGATCGTGTTCCTGGTGTCGCTCGTTCCCCTCTTCCGCGACGACGAGCCCGACCGGATGCGCGACCGCGCGAAGACCAACGACGCGAACCGGACCGTCCTGCTCGGGCTGACCTTCGTGACGATGCTGGTTATCCTGGTGTCCGTCGCGAACGAGCTTCACGCGAAGAACGACAAGGCGGCGATCTTCATCATCATCGCGACCCTGGTGCTCGCCTGGCTGTTCACCAACGTCGTGTACACGCTGCACTATGCGCACATGTTCTACAGCGATGAGGACAAGGACGGGGAGGACAATGGCGGGCTGGAGTTCCCGCATTGCAAGACACCCGATTACTGGGACTTCGCCTATTTCAGCTTCACCTTGGGCATGACGTTCCAGACCTCCGATATCGACATGACCAGCCGCCACATGCGCCGCATCGCGCTCGGCCAATGCATGCTCGCCTTCGTGTTCAACATCGGCGTGCTGGCATTCACCATCAACGTGCTTGGCGGCGGGGGCGGTTAAACGTCTGGACGGCAGACCTTCCGTCCGCCTACACCGCCCGGTCGATCTACCTTGGCGAAAGGCCTTTCATGAACGCTCGTCTCGTCGTTGCCACCCTGCTCGCATCCACCGCCGTGACGGCCGCGCATGCGCAGGTGCCGGCGGGCAATTCCGCGCCGCAGCCGGTGCCGTTCACGAACCCGATACCCGAGCCGCAGGACGTGATGTACCCCGGTACGATCGAACTGGCGGTCGATGCGACAAACACCGAACAGGGCATCTTTACGGCACGCGAGACGATCCCCGTCGCGAAGGCGGGCCCGATGGTCCTGCTCTATCCCAAATGGTTGCCCGGCAACCACTCGCCCTCGGGCCAGATCGAAAAGCTGGCCGGGCTGGTCATCCGCGCCAACGGCAAGCTGGTGCCCTGGACGCGCGATCCGGTCGATGTCTACGCCTTCCATATCGACGTGCCGCAGGGCGCGAAGAAGCTCGAGATCGACCTGCAGTTCCTGTCCGCGACGAAGCCCGAACAGGGGGCCGTCGTGATGGGCAAGGACATCCTTCGCCTGCAGTGGAATTCGATGAGCCTGTATCCGGCAGGCTATTTCACGCGCGACATTCCGATCAGCGCAACCGTCAAATATCCGCAAGGGTTCACCGCCGCCTCGGGCCTGCCGTCGCGCGCCAACGGGTCGAACTACGCCTATCAGACGACGAACTACGAAGTGCTGGTCGATTCGCCGACGATCGCCGGCCGCTATTATCGCGGCATCGCGCTGTCGCCGCTGGTGACGCTCGACACGTTCGCGGACAATCCCGAACAGCTCGCCGCGACGACGGTGCAGGTCGATGCGCACAAGCGGCTGGTCGACCAGGCGGTCAAGACCTTCGGCGCACAGCATTACGACAATTATCATTTCCTGTTCGGCATTTCCGAGGAGATCGGCGGCATCGGGCTGGAGCATCACCGCAGTTCCGAAGACGGCGTGCGCCCCGGCTATTTCACCGAATGGGACATGCAGACCGGCGCGCGCAACCTGTTGCCGCACGAATACACGCATAGCTGGGACGGCAAGTTCCGGCGCGGCGCGGACCTGTGGACGCCCAATTTCAGCGTGCCGATGCGCGATTCGCTGTTGTGGGTCTATGAGGGTCAGACGCAGTTCTGGGGCTATGTCCTGCAGGCGCGGTCCGGGCTGGTGTCGAAGGCGGATACGCTCGACCAATATGCCGGGATCATGGCGAGCTACGACGCGGCCCCGGCGCGCCAGTGGCGCGACCTGGTCGACACCACCAACGACCCGATCATCTCGCAGCGCCGACCCAAGGGCTGGACCAGTTGGCAGCGCAGCGAGGATTATTACAATGAAGGCCTGCTCGTCTGGATGGACGTCGACTCGATGCTGCGCGAGAAGTCCGGCGGCGCCAAGTCGATCGACGATTTCGCCCGTGCGTTCTTCGGGGTTCGCAACGGCGATTATGGCGAACTGACCTATAC
>CAXTVB010000100.1:0-9557 GCA_964247555.1 uncultured Sphingomonas sp.
GGCCAAGGCCCGCCGCAGCTTCCAGTTCTCGAAGCGTTAAGCGAGCTTGGAATAGCGACGCTATTCCAAGACTCGTAGCGTCGGCCGGCGGGGGGGGGGGCACAGCCACCCCGTTCGACGTCACGGATCTACTCCGTGACGTCCGGCCACGAGCGATACCGAAGGGGCGGTCCGGCAACGGGCCGCCTTTTTCCCTTTACAGCGTCGTATCCTCCTACCCCCCCAAAAAAGACGTCATCCCCGCGAAAGCGGGGGCCCAGCTCCGTATCGCATGTCGAAGGCGCTGGGTCCCCGCTTTCGCGGGGATGACGTTTGGGGGGGCGAGCGGCCCGCAAGAAAAAGGGAGCCGACGCTGCCGCCGACTCCCCCTTCCAAACCAATCCCAACCGGCTCACGGGCTGCTGGGATTATCCTTGTTGTTCGCGATGATCACGATGCCCGCGACCACCGCGGCGGCCGCGATCAATGCGACGACGAGGCCGCCACCCGCCAGCTTGTTCTTGTGCGCGCCGACGGTGCCGACCCGCGCCGACGAGGCGACCGACAGCGAGGCCGCCGGATTGGCCGGAGCGGCGAACGCAGGCGCGCTCGCCAGTGACAACGCCGCGATGGCCATCAGATATCTGGGTGTCTTCATCATACACGCTCCCGGTGGTGATTCGGATGCGATCGTCACAGTATCGGCGGCGATTGGCAAGCCGGGAACGTCAGCGATTCGCCGTTCTTCCGCCCACGGACGCTCAGGCTGCCGTCACCCGCCCGGTCCGTTGCAACTTGCCCCATCCCACCATCGGCCCGCGCAGCGCCTGCGCGATCGCCTTCAGCACGACATAGTACATCACCTGCCGGTACCCGATCCGCTGCGGGATCAGCAGCCAGAGCAAGCTCCATTTCTCCTTGCGCTCCAGCGCGAAGGCGATCGTCGCCGCCAGCATGTCGATCGCGGTGAAGATCAGCCAGTAGAGCAGCATCGTCTCGACATCGTGGCTCGTCTGCGCCCAGCCATGCGCGACGATCGCGACATAGGTCAGGAAGAAGCTGACGATCAGCGCCAGGTCGATGATCGGCGAGATCGCCGCCAGCACGATCTGGAACACGATCGCCTGCGGCAGGCCGATCCAGCCCAGCCCCCTGGGATGCGAGCCGAAGATCGCCGACTGGTGCTTCCACAGGCATTGCAGCGTGCCGAACGCCCAGCGGAAGCGCTGCTTGGCGAGCGCCTTCAGCGTCTCCGGCGCCTCGGTCCACGCGATGGCGAACTGGTCGTATTTCACCGCCCAGCCCGCACGCTGGATCGCGATCGTCAGGTCCTGGTCCTCGGCCAGCGTATCGTTGGGATAGCCGCCGACCGACGCGACCGCCGATCGCCGCCATGCGCCGACCGCGCCCGGCACCACGGTCATCGCGTTCAGCCGGGCGAGCGCGCGGCGTTCGAGGTTCTGCGCGGTGATATATTCCAGCGCCTGCCATTTGGTGACGATGTTGACCCTGTTGCCGACCTTCGCATTGCCCGCGACCGCGCCCAGCGTCGGGTCGACGAACCAGCGGGCGAGCCGCGCGATCGTCGTCGGTTCGAACTGCGTGTCCGCATCCAGCGCGATGACGATCTCGCCGCGAGCGATCTCCAGACCGCGGTTCAGCGCACGCGCCTTGCCGCCGTTCGGCAATGTCAGCAGCCGGACGCGGTCGTCCCCCGCAAAGGCGTCGCGGACGACCTGGCTGGTCGCGTCTTTCGACCCGTCGTCGATCACCACGACCTCGATCTCGACCTCGGTCGACGCCAGGACGCCGCGGATCGCGCGCACGATGACCCGTTCCTCGTTGAAGGCCGGGATCATGACGGTCACGAAGCGCGCCGGGTCGATCGGCGGAAAGACCGTCCGATTCTCGCGCCGCGCCTGGATCAGCGCGAGCGCGGACAAGGCCAGCGCGCGCAGGATCCCGATCGTGATCGCGATCCCGAACAGCCAATGAAGCCCCGTCACCAGCCAGCCGAGCGCGGTGAACAGCGCCAGATCGGCCAGCGCGGCGACTCGGTCGCTCGACGAGATCGCGGGGTTCGCGTCGCCCTGCGGAATGTTCGCCAGCGCGGAGACGGGCACGAAGCTGTACCCCATCGCCCGCAGCCGATCGATGATGACGGGCAACGCCGCGACCGTCTCGGCGCGGTTGCCGCCGGCGTCGTGGAGCAGGACGATGTTGCGGCTACAATTCGTCTCCGGGTTCGGCGTGTTGCAGTCGGCGGGGCCGGTCGTCGCCTGCTGGATCGTCGCGTCGATGATCTGCTGCACGCCGGGCCGTTTCCAGTCGCCCGGATCGACGTGCAGACCTACCGAGATGTATCCGCGCTCCTGCGCCTCCAGCGCCGGCACGATTTCGTCCGCGGTCGTCGGTTCGGCATCGCCGAAATAGGGCGCGCGGAAGAAGCGGAGCGAGCGGCCGGTGAACGCCTGAAACAGCCGCTGCGTGGTGTTCAGCTCGAACATCACCTGGCGCTGCGACACGTTCGCCAGATTGGGGTGCGTATAGGTATGGCTGCCGACCTCATGCCCTTCGGAAATCATCCGCTCGAGCAGCCCGCGTTCGGTCAGCGCATTCTCGCCGATCACGAAAAAAGTGGCCGGTGCGGCCTTCTCCTTCAGGATATCGAGGATCTTGGGCGTCCATTGCGGATCGGGTCCGTCGTCGAACGTCAGCGCCAGCTGCTTGGGCTTATACCCGGTGCGGAACACGACATTGGGTGCCGGCAGCCGCGTGAAGGTCACGTCCGCGATCGTTCCGTCCGCGGCGGGCACCGCGTCGCGCAAGCCCGTCATCGGCTCGCCGCCGATCTTCAGTATCTCCCCCTGTCCTTCGATGTCGGTGTTCGTGCCGGCCGGGATGTTGTCGATCGAATCCGGGATCGGCAGTTTGCGATGATCGCGCCCGAAGATCGTCCAGACGCCGGGATCCTCCGATCCCAGCCGCCACAAGGCGATGCTGTACAGCCCCGCCTTGTTGAGGAACGCGATCTGATTGTACGCCGACCCCGCATCGAGGAGCCATACCTGGTGGCGGACGGTGCCTTCCTGATAGGCGAAGCTGGAATTCAGGCTGGCCTTGTCGAACGTCGGGATGGTTCCCGAATCGCGCGCCGCCTGCCACGCTTCCTCGACGTCGAGCGGCTCCGCACCGCCATCGTGCCAGTCATAGGCGTAGGAACCGATCGCGACGACCAGTTTCGATGCCGGTATGCCCCGCGCCGAATCCGCGACCGCGCGCGCGAACCAGGCCTGCGACGCGATCGGCCCCGGTGCGCCGCCGGACTCATGCTCGTCATACGCCATCAGGAAGACCTTGTCGGTCACCTTGGCATAGGCCGGCAGATCCCATTCCTCGTTGCCGACCGGGGCGGCGATCGCGACGACCCAGCCGCGCGGCGTGAACCGCGCCTTCGTCTCGCCCAGGAATATGCGGTAATTCGCCTGCGCGTTGGCGGGCAGTTCCTCGAAATCGAAGAATGCGCCAGCCGCATTGTTGGCGGCGAGGAACGGCACCAGCCGGTCGAGGAACGCCGCGCGCAGCTTCGGATCGGCCATCATCGCCGCGATCCCCTTGCCGTCCCACGCACCGTTCAGCGCGTTCTGGACCATCGGCAGGATCGCGGGACGATGCGTCGCACGGTTCAGGATCGTGCGTCCCGCGATGTCGCGGAACACGGTGATCTTGTGGGCGGGGCCGGTCACCGATACCCAGCCCGGGATCAGCCAGTCGAGCTGTTCGACATGCCGTTTCAGGCTGGCCCCGCTCGATTCGTCCCAGGGGGCGTGAAAGGCGATGGCGAGCGACGGATTGATCGCCGCGGGTGTCGAAGGCGCGGCGGCATGGCCCTTGGGCGCGTTCGTCGGGGTGCCGAACAGCTGCGCCGCGTAATAGTTGATGCTGCGCGTCGTCCGGCTGAGCAGGCCACCGCGCGGCGCGGGCAGGCTTTTCAGCGCGGGATGCTCGGACGAGACGGGAAGCAGTGGTGCCGCCGGCACCGCGCCGATCGACACGGCGAATACCGCGACCGCCAGCAACAGCAACGCCGCGAACGCCGCGATCCCCAGCGCGAAGCGCCGCCGCCGCCGGCCGCTCGCGTCGTAGAAGATGGGACGTTCGGCCATGGCGTTCGCTCGTTCGTTTAAGGTGGCAGCGTCCGGTGCGAGGCATGGCAAATGCGGTTGGTCGGGTCAACCGACGGCCCTTGCCGTTCCCCCGCGAAGGCGGGGGTCCAGGGCCGCAAGCGATGCGCTCGAGATCCTGGCCCCCCGCTTCGGGGGGAACGGAATATTAGAACGTGATCGCAGTCTTCAGCCCCACCACCGACACGTCGTTCTTCGTCGACAGCCCGCCAGGATGGTGGATCAGCTGCAGATTGGGTCGAAGCTCCAGCCAGTCGAGCGGGTGGATGCTGTAATAGACCTCCTCGGCATATTCCGCGGTCTGGATCGCGGGATGCGTCGGATCGATCGCCTCCCCCGCCGCGACGCGGCCGTTGACCGCGGTGCGTGCGAAGGCCAGCCCCAGCACGTCGCCCGGGATCCACGGTACCAGCCCCTTGTAGAACGCACCCACCGCGACCTGATTGTCGTTCGCCGTCGTCGCGCGGTCGGCTTGCGTGACATTGGCGAAGACGCTCAGGCCACCGGTCGACTTGCCGTTCTTCGATCCGCCGGTCAGCTGCTGCTGCATGTTCAGATACACCCCGTACCGCGCGGAATGCTGCAGCGGTTCGGCACCGGTTATCGCGATCGGCTGGCGGTTGACGTCCAGATAGACGTCGCTGCCCGGCGCGCTCGTGTACCAGCCGCCGACCTTGTACGATCCGACATGGCCGTCGTCGCCGCCATGCACCCAGCCCGCCTCGACCGGCACCAGCACGCCGGTCGCGCCGTGGAAATAGCCGAAGACGAAAGCACGATTCAGGTTTCGCGGGTTGACCTCATAGGCTGCCGCCTGGACGTAGAAATGGCCGCCCAGATCGACCTTCGCGCGCGCGCCCCACTGCCCGACCGGCCAGTTCTGCCAATAATCGCCGACGAGGTTACCCGGCTGCGCCCCGCAGAAGCTGAGGTTCTGGAAGTGGCAGGAGAACGCCGCGAAATCCTCGCCCGGATCGGTGCGGCCGACCTTGATCTCAAGCCGCTCGCCGACCCGCTGTTCGTACCAGAACTGGGTGAGGCGAAGCGTCTGGCCGCGGCCATAGACCTCCTGTACCTGCTGCAAGGTACCGAGGTTCGCGACCGTACCCAGATCGTCGCCGCGCCGATAGGTCAGCGTGGCCTGGAACGCACCGCCCTTCAGCCCGATCGTCTGCTCCAGATCGAACAGCACGCCGACATCGAACTGCCCGGTCTCGGCGATCCGGCTGCTGCTGCCGCCGGTGACGTTGTACGCGGCTTCCGAGGCATAGCGCGCCGTGATCCCGATTCCGCGGTCCGCCAGCCGCTTGCGGATATCCAGCCAGTCGCCGACCAATCCGGGCGGCGGCGTCTGGCGCGTATCCCCCGCCAGCGCGGAGGGCGACTGGTCGGTCGCCTGGGCAACGCCGCTCGGCGCACGGTGCTGCGTATCGCCCGTCGTGGCGCTAGGCGTCGCGTGGGGCGCTGCACCGTCGCCCGTCGTCGATTGCGCGGTCGCTGGCGCTCCGGCGATCGCCAACGCGGCCACCGCGCCGCGTAAACTCCATCCTGCCATCGTCAAACGCCGCATCCAATTTCGGTCGAGCGATGGCGCTTGATTAGCGTGGATCAAGCATCATCGCTTAGCCTGGATCAAGCATCGTCGCCCATTCGGAGCGCCGCGATGAACGCCTCCTGCGGGATGCTGACCGAGCCATATTCGCGCATCTTCGCTTTGCCCTTCTTCTGCTTCTCCAACAGCTTCTTCTTGCGCGTCGCGTCGCCGCCATAGCATTTCGCGGTCACGTCCTTGCGCATCGCGCTGATCGTCTCGCGCGCGATGACCTTGCCGCCGATCGCCGCCTGGATCGGGATCTTGAACAGGTGCCGCGGGATCAGTTCCTTCAACCGCTCGACCATGCCGCGGCCGCGCACCTCGGCAGTGCCGCGATGGACGATCATGCTGAGCGCATCGACCGGCTCCTCGTTCACCAGGATGCCCATCTTGACCAGATCGCCCTCGCGGTAGCCGATCTGGCTGTAGTCGAAGCTGGCATAGCCCTTGGACAAGGATTTCAGCCGATCGTAGAAATCGAACACCACTTCGTTCAGCGGCAATTCGTACGTGGCCTGCGCGCGCCCGCCGACATAGGTCAGGTTCTTCTGGATCCCGCGCCGGTCCTGGCACAGCTTCAGGATGCTACCGAGATATTCGTCGGGGACGTAGATCGTCGCCTCGATCCACGGCTCGCTGATCGACGCGATCGCGTTGGGATCGGGCATGTCCGCGGGGTTGTGCAGTTCGAGATGGCCCTCGCCGTGGCTGAGTTCGATCTCGTACACCACCGACGGCGCGGTGGTGATGAGGTCGAGGTCGTATTCGCGCGTCAGCCGCTCCTGGATGATCTCCAGATGCAGCAACCCCAGGAACCCGCAGCGGAACCCGAAGCCGAGCGCGGCGGACGTCTCCATCTCGAAAGTGAACGACGCGTCGTTGAGCCGCAGCTTCGAGATGCTCTCGCGAAGCTTGTCGAAGTCGTTGGCGTCGACGGGAAACAGCCCGCAGAACACCACCGGCTGGACTTCCTTGAACCCCTCCAGCGCCTGCAGCGCAGGGCGTTTCGCATCGGTCAGCGTGTCGCCGACCCGCGCCTGCGCCACGTCCTTGATCTGCGCGGTGATGAAGCCGATCTCGCCCGGTCCGAGGTCCGCCAGTTGTTCGATCTTGGGCCGGAAACAGCCGACGCGGTCGACCAGGTGCACCGTGCCGGCATTCATGAACTTGATCTGCTGGCCCTTCTTCAGGACGCCGTCGATCACGCGGATCAGGATGACGACGCCCAGATACGGGTCGTACCAGCTGTCCACCAGCATCGCCTTCAGCGGTGCGTCGATGTCGCCCTTGGGCGGCGGGATCTTGGTGACGATCGCCTCCAGGATCTCGGCGATGCCGATCCCGGACTTCGCGCTCGCCAGCACCGCGCCGGACGCGTCGAGACCGATGACGTCCTCGATCTCCTTGCGCACCTTCTCGGGCTCGGCGGCGGGCAGGTCGATCTTGTTGATGACGGGGACGATCTCGTGGTCGTGCTCGATCGACTGGTAGACGTTGGCGAGCGTCTGCGCCTCGACCCCCTGCGCCGCGTCGACGACGAGCAGCGCGCCCTCGCACGCCGCCAGGCTGCGCGAGACCTCGTACGCGAAGTCCACGTGCCCCGGCGTGTCCATGAGGTTCAGGACGTAATCGACCCCGTCCTTCGCCTTGTAGGCGAGGCGCACCGTCTGCGCCTTGATGGTGATCCCGCGCTCCTTCTCGATGTCCATATTGTCGAGCACCTGCTCGGACATCTCGCGGTCGGTCAGCCCGCCCGTCGCCTGGATCAGGCGATCGGCCAGCGTCGACTTGCCATGGTCGATATGCGCGATGATCGAGAAATTGCGGATCGTGGAAAGCGGGGTCATCGCAGCGCCCCTAGCAGGGTGCTGCGCCGACTGGAATTACTTCGTTGACGGTCGACCAACCTAGGTACGCAGCGTCCACGCCAGCCAGAGCCACCCCCCGATCAGCAACGCGCCGCCGACCGGCGTCACCACCCCCGTCAACCGGGGCGCACCGAGCGCCAGCGCGTAGAGCGACAGGCCGAACAGCGCGCCGCCGCCGACGAACGCCCAGCCCGGCCCCCGTGCCTCGAACCGCAACGCGACCAGCGCGGCGACCGCGTGGACCAGCTGGTACTGCCCGCCGGTCTTGAACAAGTCCGCCGCCTGCCCGCTTGCGCCATGCGCCCCGAACGCGCCCGCGCCGACCGCCAGCGCACCCGACAGCGCGGCGAGGATCGCCAGCCAATTCATCCGATCCACCCCTTCAGTTCGACAAGGAATCGCGGTCCCACCGCGATCAGCAGGCACACCGCCACCACGATCGCGGCGAACCCGGCCACCAGCACCGCGCCCGACGCCATGTCCTTGACCACCTTGACCTCGGGATGGACCTCGGGATGCATCAGGTCGATGAACCCCTCCAGTGCCGAATTGACCATCTCGAATGCCAGCACCAGCGCCGCGACGATCGCGATCGCGGCCCACCAGATCGCGCTCGGCCTGAGTATCAGCAGCACCACGATAGCGGCGACCAGCGTTCGGACATGGATGCGGAACGACTGTTCGCGCGCATAGGCCTCGCGGAGGCCGGCCAGCGCGAACCCCATGCGCTCGTGGATCGGTCGGTTCTTCATGCGCCCTCCCCCGCGCGCGGGCCTTGCGTGATGATGGAATCGCGCGCTGCGCGGATATCGCCGCTTTCGCGCTGCGCGCGCAGCCGTTCGCGGTCGCGGCGGCGGTAATCGGCTTCGGTCCGGTCGATCTCCTGCTCGCCGACCGACAGGCTGGCGAGCGCGCGCCTGGCCATCATCACTGCGGACTCCATCACTTCGCGCACGACATACTCGACCGGTGCATCGCGCAGCTTGATGACCGCGCGCCGATCAAAAGCGCGAACGAAGATCGTCGCGTCCGGGAACGCCTCGTGCACGCCGACTATTAGTTCGGGCTCCATCTGATCGCCGTCGATGCAGAACAGGATCAGCTCCGCCTCGCGCGCGCCGGCCTGGCGCAGCAGGTCCATGCGGGTGCCGTCGCCATAATAGACCTTCGCCCCAAATTCACCCGCGACGTCGATCATCTCGATGTCGTTGTCGATCAGCGTGACCGGTATCCCCTGCGTGATCAGCATCTGCGCAACCGTCTGCCCGAACCGGCCATAACCGACGATCAGCGCATTCGCGCCGTCCGTCTTCGGCCCATCGCGGTCGGTCTGCGCGACGATCGGCTCGGTGCGGATGCGCTGGGTGATCCGCATCAAGAACGGCGTCGTCGCCATCGACAACGTGATGATCGCACCGAACAGGCTCGCCGCCTCCGGCGCGATCAGCAGGCCCCGTTGCGCCTGCGCGAACAGCACGAAGCCGAATTCGCCGCCCTGGCTGAGCAGCAGCCCGAGCGCGAGCGCCTGCCGCCACTTCATCCGGAAGGCGAGGCCGATCCCGGTCATCGCCGCCGCCTTGGTCGCGATCAGCGCCAGCGCCATGCCGATGACGAAGAACGGCCGTTCCGCGATCGCGCTGAGGTCCAGCAGCATGCCGATGGCGAGGAAGAACAGGCCGAGCAGGATCGACCGGAACGGCTCGACATCCGCCTCAAGTTCGTGGCGATAGGGACTGTCCGCCAGCATGACGCCGGCGACGAATGCGCCGAGCGCGGTCGACAGCCCCAGCGCCTCCATCAGCGCCGCGCTGGCGATGACGGTGAACAGACCGGCGAACACGAACATCTCGCGCTCGCCGAGATTGCCGATCAGCCGGAACAGCGGCCGGATCGCGAACCGTCCGACGACGACCAGCCCGACGACCGCGGCGA
>CAXTVB010000101.1:0-9525 GCA_964247555.1 uncultured Sphingomonas sp.
TCGCGGTCCCCCTCCCCGTCCCGGGGAGGGGTTCAGTAGCCTATTCATACCGTAGCACCTGTACGGGATCGGTACTCGCCGCCTTCCACGCGGGGTACAGCGTCGCCAGGAAGCTGAACACCAACGCCATCGCGGCGATGACGACGACCTCGACCGGATCGGTCTTCGACGGAAGGTCGGTCAGGTAGCGGATCGACGGATCCCACAGGTTCTGGCCGGTGACCTCCTGCACGAAATCCACGATGCTTTGCTTGATCGCCAGGAATCCGAACCCCAGCAGCAAACCCGCCAACGTCCCCAGCGCGCCGATCGTCGTCCCGACGACCATGAAGATGCGCATCAGCCCGCCTCGTGTCGCGCCCATCGTCCGCAGGATCGCGATGTCGCGGGTCTTCGCGCGGACCAGCATGATGAGCGACGACAAGATGTTGAACACCGCGACCAGGATGATGATCGACAGCACGGTGAACATCGCGACCCGCTCGACCGCCAGCGCCTCGAACAATTGCGCGTTCATGCTGCGCCAGTCGGAGATCACCGCCTCCCCCGCCACCTGCCGCGCGAGCGGAGCCAGGATCGGGCCGACCTTGTCCGCGTCCACCGTCTTCACCTCGACCATGCCGACATCGTCGCCCATCAATAGCAACGTCTGCGCATCCTCGATCGGCATGACCACATAGGCCTTGTCGTAATCATATACGCCGATCTCGAAGATCGCGCCGACCGTGTAGCTGACGATCCGCGGCACGGTGCCGAACGGTGTCGTCTGCCCCTGCGGGCTGAACAGCGAGATCTGGCTGCCGACCTGCGCGCCCAGCGCCTCGGCCAGACGGCTGCCGATCGCGACCCGCCCGCTGCCCGGGGTGATCGCGCGCATCGATCCCATCAGGATTTTCGCACGAAGCGCGGTGTTCGAAACGATATCCGGCGCGCGCATCCCGTGCAGCAGCACCGCCTCCGCGCGTCCGTTGTAGGTCGCGGCGAGCGGCTGGTCGATCAGCGGGACCGCGGACGTCACGCCCGGCGTCGCCTTCGCCTCGTCCACGATCCGCCGCCAGTCGGGCAGGCGTCCGTTATAGCCCTGCACCACCGCATGGCCGTTCAGCCCGACGATCTTGTCGAACAGCTCCGCACAGAATCCCTTCATGACGCTCATGACGATGATGAGCGCCGCCACGCCCAGCATCACCGCGACCAGGCTGATCGACGCGACGAGGAAGATGAACGCCTCGCCCTTGCCGGGCAGGAGATAGCGGCGCGCGATCATCCGTTCGTACCGGGAAAGGATCATGGGCGGAGCGCGGCTTTCGGCAAGGCTGTTCGGGACCCCCGGGCCCTAGGATGGGCGCGGGAGGCTGGCAAGGCGGCGCGCCCATGTTGCGCAATCGCCACAGGCGTTGCCCAATCGCCGTCGCGCCCCGTTTTGGCCGATGACTCCGCCGGCATTAACGCATAGCAAGATCGCACTGACACACAGGCAACGGCCGTGGTTCGGGGATTGCTTCAAGCGCCGCCGCAAAGGCCGGCCGCGGGAGCGGGACAAGGGGGCTGACGAGCGATCGTCACGCAGGCGCCCGGATCGGAAACGGTCCGGGCGTTTGCCGTTTCTGGTCCAACCGCACGTCGCCGGCTCCGGTACCGACCTGCGGGAGCTTCCGACTGACGCGAGGCCGGCACCGACCGCCGTGCCTTTGCGCGGGTTATCCCAGGTTAGCTGAACGCCGCTTGCACGATCGCGGAATTTTTTAGCAATGTCCGGCCGATCCGGCCCTTGAATCGATGGTCCGGATGCCGAAATACCGCGTCGCACGGCGCCATTCGGGCCGTGCGACAACCGGGCGTCGCGCATCCG
Source organism: uncultured Sphingomonas sp. (assembly GCA_964247555.1). Lineage (GTDB taxonomy): Bacteria > Pseudomonadota > Alphaproteobacteria > Sphingomonadales > Sphingomonadaceae > Sphingomonas. The sequence goes on from CAXTVB010000101.1 coordinate 1,853, forward strand.
CGGACGCCTTATCGCCAACTCGCTCCTGTGAGGATTTGATATGCGACTCGATCTGACCCCCTATCGCCGTTCCACGATCGGCTTTGACCGGCTGTTCGACATGCTGGAGACCAACGGTCGCACCGCGACGGCGGAGAATTATCCCCCCTTCAACCTCGAACGCATCGCCGACGACCGCTATCGCATCACGCTGGCGGTCGCGGGCTTCACGCGCGACGAAATCGAAATCACCGCGCAGCAGAACCTGCTGCTGGTCGCCGGACACAAGGACGACAAGACGGCGGGCGCGAACTTCCTGCACGTCGGCATCGCGAACCGCAGCTTCGAACGCCGGTTCGAACTGGCTGATTTCGTGCTGGTCGAGGATGCGCGTCTGAACGACGGGCTGCTGGTCATCGATCTGGTGCGCGAGGTGCCGGAAGCGATGAAGCCGAAGTCCGTCGCGATTCGCACCGGTGCCCCGCTGGCTGCGGTGGAGAATGCGCCGGCGGAAGAAGCGAAGGCTGCGTAACCCTGCTTCCCTCTCCCAGCGGGAGAGGGAGGGAGCAGCGAAGCTGCGGGAGGGCGAGGGCGAGCCGTCGCCCTCACCCTCTCGCTCGGCTTCGCCGAACGGGCCCCTCCCTCTCCCAAAGGGAGAGGGAATTTAGAACAACCGGCTCTGCTTCACCGCCGCTTCGATGAAGCTCGCGAACAGCGGGTGCGGGTCGAAGGGTTTGCTCTTCAGCTCCGGGTGGAACTGCACGCCGACGAACCACGGATGATCCGGCCGCTCGACGATCTCGGGCAAGGTCTCGTCGGGCGACATGCCGCTGAACACCAGCCCGCCCTTCTCCAGCGCTTCGCGGTAGTTGGTGTTCACCTCGTACCGATGCCGGTGGCGTTCGCTGATCGCGGTGCCACCGTAGATCGACGCGACGACGCTGTTGCCGTCCAGCGTCGCATCATATGCGCCGAGCCGCATCGTGCCGCCCATGTCGCCCTGTGCCTCGCGCGTCTCCAGCCCGTCCTTGCCCATCCATTCGGTGATGAGGCCGACGACCGGTTCGGGCGTCGGGCCGAACTCGGTCGACGACGCCGCGGCGATCCCGGCGAGGTCGCGCGCGCCCTCGACGCACGCCATCTGCATTCCGAAACAGATGCCGAAATAGGGCACGCGGCGTTCGCGCGCGAATTTCACCGACTTGATCTTGCCCTCCGCGCCGCGCTCGCCGAACGCACCGGGGACCAGGATCGCGTGGCAGGGCTCCAGATGCGCGGCGATGTCGCCATCCTCGCGCTCGAACAGCTCGGCGTCGAGCCAGCGGATGTTGACCTTCACCCGGTTGGCGATGCCGCCATGCACCAGCGCCTCGTTCAGCGACTTGTACGCGTCCTGCAGGCCGACATATTTGCCGACGACGCCGACGGTCACTTCGCCCTCGGGATTGGTCAGCCGGTCGACGATCTCGCTCCACCGGGTAAGGTCGGGCGCGGACGAAGGGACGATGCCGAACGCACGCAGCACCTCGGCGTCCAGCCCCTCGCCATGATATTGCAGCGGGACGGCGTAGATGCTCTTCGCATCCAGCGCCGGGATGACCGCGGCCTCGGGCACGTTGCAGAACAGCGCGATCTTCGCGCGCTCGGATGGCGGCAGCGGGTGTTCGCAGCGGCAGACCAGCACGTCGGGCTGCACGCCTAGCGCGGCCAGTTCGCGCACCGAATGCTGCGTCGGCTTGGTCTTCAGCTCGCCCGCCGCGGCGATATAGGGCACCAGCGTCACGTGGATCGACACCGCGTTGCCACGCCCGACCTCGTTCTTCAGCTGGCGGATCGCCTCGATGAAGGGGAGCGATTCGATGTCGCCGACCGTCCCGCCGATCTCGCACAGCACGAAATCCAGATCGTCGGTCTCGGCCCGCGCGAACGCCTTGATCGCATCGGTCACGTGCGGAATGACCTGCACCGTCGCACCGAGATAGTCGCCGCGGCGTTCGCGCTGGATGATCTGCTGGTAGATGCGGCCCGACGTGACGTTGTCGCTCTGCCGGCTCGGCACGCCGGTGAAGCGTTCGTAATGGCCGAGATCGAGGTCGGTCTCCGCGCCGTCGTCGGTGACGTAGACCTCGCCGTGCTGGTACGGCGACATCGTGCCGGGATCGACGTTCAGATACGGGTCGAACTTGCGGATCCGTACGCGGTAGCCGCGCGCCTGCAGCAACGCCGCGAGGGAGGCCGCCATGAGGCCTTTACCGAGCGACGAGACCACGCCGCCGGTGATGAAGATATACCGCGCCATGGGGACGAACGCCTAGCGTGTGTTGGGGGCGAGCGACAAGCGCCCGTAGCCGCGAGCCGCTCGATTTATGTGGATCAATCGGATCAGCGCGCGAGCGGGACCGCCGAATTGTCCGCGGGCGCGGCCGTATTGCCGGCGACCGTCGCCGCGGTGGCGAAGGGCGCACCAGCGGTCGGTGCCGCGGCCGGGGCGGCGACCGGCGCCACCTTGCGCGCCAGCGAGGTATCCAGCGTCGCCGCCCCGCGATGCGTCGCCGCCAGCATCGCCAGCACGATCGACATCAGCACGAACGCGCCCGCCAGCACGCCCGTCGCTCGCGTCAGGAAATCCGCCGCACCGCGCGCCGACATCAGCCCCGACGGGCTGCCCCCCATCCCCAGACCACCGCCTTCGGACTTCTGCATGAGGATCACGGCCACGAGCGCGGCCGCGATGATGGCGTGGACGACGAGGAGGAAGACGAACATGGGTGCTGGGTTTTCCGGATTTGGGCTGCGATGCAGCGAAGGCGCGCACATAGGCGAGTGAGGGGGTGGGATCAACTTCTACTCCCCCTCCCGCATGCGGGAGGGGGTCGGGGGGTGGGCGGTCGCTATCGGCGAGGGGATCGTGTGGAATGATCGGAGCGCCCACCCCCCAGCCCCCTCCCGCAGGCAGGAGGGGGAGTAGAAGCCCACCCCCGCAACAATCCGCACCCCGCGGGGAAACCAGCATCGCGGGGGGGCGTTATGACGACACGATGACCCTCCCCCGCCCCTATCGATTCGTCGGAACAGCTTGATGGCTTCGAACGCGGCCTACCAATTGTCGACCTGGATGACCGCATTGGTGGACTATGTCCGGTCGGGCGAGCCCGATCTCACCAATCGTCAGATGGCGTTGCTGATGCTCGTCTATCTTCGCCCGGGCCCGCATACGGTGCGCGGGCTGGCGCGGTCGCTGAACGTATCGAAGCCCGTCATCACGCGCGCCTTGAACAGACTGGGTGCGCTCGGCTATCTGCGCCGCCAGCGCGACGATAGCGACAAACGCAATATCTTCGTCGCCCGCACCGAGGAAGGGGCAGGTTTTCTTGAAGAGTTCGGCCAGTTCATCGGCGAAGGCGGCAGCGTCGTCGCCCGCAAGGCCAGCGCGTAGCAGCTTTGCGCTGACCGGCCGATCGGTCGCGCTCGATCCCCGGACGAACGCCGTGCGCGGCGATATCGCCGACATCCGCCTCGCCGAATTCGTGTTCGCCCCGCATTATGCCGCGCCGATGGAACGGACGCTGGCCATCGATGCACCCTTGTGCGGCGCGCGTGACGAGGGGGTCGAACCGATCGCGTCGCTGAAGGCCGGCGACCGTTTCGACATCCTCGACATCGCCGGACGGACCGCCTGGGGCATCGCGGTGGCGCAGGGCCTGGTCGGCTACGTCGCGATCGCCGCGATCGCGGACCTCGCGCCGTGAGCGTCCGCGTCTTCATCGATGGTGCGGTCGGCACGACGGGAATCGACATCCACGATCGCCTTGCGCCGCGGAGCGACATCATACTGGTTTCGCTGCCGGAAGATCGCCGCAAGGATGCGGACGCTCGGCGCGGTGCGCTGGCCGAAGCGGACATCGCGATCCTGTGCCTGCCGGACGACGCCGCGCGCGAGGCGGTGGCGCTGATCGGCGACGGCGACACGCGCGTCATCGACGCTTCCACCGCGCACCGCGTCGCGCCGGGATGGGTCTACGGCTTTCCCGAACTCGAACGGGACCAGGCCGCGAAGATCGCGGCGGCACGGTTCGTCGCCAATCCCGGCTGCTACCCGACCGCGTTCCTGGCGCTGGTCCGGCCGCTGGTCCGCGCGGGGCTGATCCCGGCCGACTGGCCGCTGAGCTTCACCGCCACCTCGGGCTATTCGGGCGGGGGGAAGACGATGATCGCGGAATTCGAGCAGCATCAGACCGACACCGCGTTCCGCGCCTATGCGCTCGGCCTCGCGCACAAGCACGCGCCCGAGATGCGCGGGCATGCCGGTCTGGCGCATCCCCCGATCTTCGCGCCGTCGGTGGCGCGAATCTATAGCGGGATGCTCGGCGAAGTTCCCCTGCCGCTCTACGCGCTGCCCGGGCGCCCGTCGGTCGCCGCGATCGAGGATTGCCTGCACGCCGCCTATGCGGGCAGCGCGCTGGTACGGATCGCGGCCGGCGATGCGGGCGCGATCGTCATCGAGGAAAATGCCGGGAGCGATCGCATGACCTTGCGCGTTTGCGGCAACGAAGCGTCGGGCCAGGCACGGCTCGTCGCGACGCTCGACAATCTGGGCAAGGGTGCCGGCGGCGCCGCGGTCCAGAACCTCAACCTCATGGCCGGGCTCGATCCGCTCGCCGGTCTCCTACTCTAGAACAGGATGACGCGATGACCCGCAACCCCGTGGCCAAGCTGCTGCTGTTCGGCGCGACCGGCGATCTGGCGCAGCGCATGCTGCTGCCCTCGCTCTACAATCTCCATGCCGACGGGTTGCTGCCGCCGGAGCTGGTGATCATCGGCGCGGCGCGGTCGGACTACGACGACGACAGCTACCGCGTCTTCGCCAAGAAGGCGCTCGACCAGTTCCTGCCCAAGGATCGCAGCGACGAGAGCGCGATGGACACGTTCCTGCCGCGGCTCCAGTTCCAGCCGACCGATCTTTCCCTGCCCGAAAGCTACAAGCCGCTCGCCGAAAAGGTCGGCGACGTGTCGGGCGGGGTCGCGATCTACCTGTCGACCGCGCCGTCGCTGTTCGAGCCCGCGGTGAAGGGCCTCGAATCGGTCGGCCTGGCCGGCGAGACGATCCGGATCGGGCTGGAAAAGCCGCTGGGCTACGACCTCGCCTCCTCGAAGGAGATCAACGACACGGTCGCGCTGGGTTTCAGCGAAGACCGGACGTTCCGCATCGACCATTATCTGGGCAAGGAGACGGTCCAGAACATCATGGCGCTGCGCTTCGGCAACTCGTTCTTCGAGCCGGTGTGGAATGCGCAAGGGATCGACAACATCCAGATCACGATCGGCGAGACGGTCGGCCTGGAGGATCGCGCGGGCTATTACGACGGCGCGGGCGCGCTGCGGGACATGGTCGCGAACCACATGCTCCAGCTGCTCGCGCTCGTCGCGATGGAGCCGCCGGCACGGTACGACAAGACCGACATCCGCGACGAGAAGGCGAAGGTGTTCCGTTCGCTCCGCCAGATGACGTTCGAGGACACGCCCAAATGCACGGTCACCGGCCAATATACCGGCGGGGCCAGCGGCGGGAAGATCGTCAAGGGCTATGACGAGGAGCTGGGCAAGCCATCGACGACCGAGACCTTCGTCGCGATCAAGGCGCATGTCGACAATTGGCGCTGGCAGGGCGTGCCCTTCTACATCCGCACCGGCAAGCGGATGGCGGCGCGTCGATCGGAGATCGCGATCCAGTTCAAGGCGGTGCCGCATTCGATGTTCGCCGGCCGCGGCGGGCTGCTGCAGCCGAACACGCTCGTCATCCGCCTGCAGCCCGAGGAGTATGTCGAGCTGCTGGTGATGGCCAAGGAACCGGGCCTCGACCGCGACGGCGTCCGCCTGCGCGAGGTGCCGCTGAAACTCAGCCTCGACGCCGAATTCCAGGGCACGCGCCGCCGGATCGCCTATGAGCGGCTCCTGCTCGACCTGATCGAGGGCGACCAGACCCTGTTCGTGCGCCGCGACGAGGTGGAGGCGCAGTGGACGTGGATCGATGCTATCCGTGCGGGTTGGGAGGCGAACGGAATGAAGCCGAAATCCTACCCCGCCGGCTCCTGGGGCCCCTCCGCCGCGATCGCGCTGACCGAGCGCGACGGGGTGACGTGGATGGATGATTGACCGCCTTTGTGTTCCTGCGAACGCAGGAATCCAGGGTATTTCAGCGAGCCGCTTGTGGCTCTGGGCTCCTGCTTTCGCAGGAGCACGATAGGGAATGACGATGAACGAAGAAATCGAATGGTGGGACTATGAAGACGCCGGCGAATTCGCCGATGCAGTCGCGGGCGATATCCAGTTCGTCATCGAAAGCGCGATCGACGCGCGCGGCTCGGCGGTCATCGCACTCGCCGGCGGCAAGACCCCCTTCCCCGCCTATCAGAAGCTCGCCGAAGCCAAGATAGACTGGAAGAAGGTGACGATCGTCCCGGGCGACGAACGGATCGTACCGCTGGGCGACCCGTTGTCGAACGTGACTCAGCTCGCCAAGATCTTCCTGCCCAAGGGCGCGCGGGTGAAGCCGATCGTTCCCGAAGCGGTGCCCGACTACAAGGCGGCGGGCCGGTCGGCGGATGCGCTGATGCAGGACCTGCACTGGCCGCTCGACCTGTGCGTGCTCGGCATGGGCGGCGACGGGCATACCGCGTCGATCTTTCCCGGTCCCGATTACGACGAGGCGCTGAACGGCCCCAAGGAACGCCGCGCGTTGGGCGTGATGCCCGACCCGCTGCCGCCCGAGGCGCCGTTCCCGCGCGTGACGCTCAGCCGCCAGGGAATCGTGACCGCGCGCGCGCTGCTGATCGCGATCTCCGGCGACGACAAGCGCAAGCTGCTGGAGAAGGCGATCGCCGACGGGCCGTCGTCCACCTATCCGATCGGCCGCGTGCTGGCGGATGTCGAACTGCCGGTGGATATCCACTGGGCGCCATGATCGCCTGACCCGGGGGGGGGGGACCAGATGCATTCCGAAGTTACCGCCGTCACCGACCGGATCATCGAACGGTCCCGCACGTCCCGCGCCGCCTATCTCGCGCTGATCGCGCGCGAGCAGGACGCGGGCCTGCGTCGTCCGAACCTGGGCTGCGCCAATCTGGCGCATGCCTATGCCGGCACCGAGGAGGACCGCGATGCCATGAAGGCGGATCGCGGCATGAACATCGGTATCGTCACCGCCTATAACGACATGCTCTCTGCGCACGCCGTCTACTACCGCTACCCGGAACTGATGAAGGTCTGGGCGCGCGAAGTCGGCGCGACCGCGCAGGTGGCGGGCGGTGTGCCGGCGATGTGCGACGGGGTGACCCAGGGGTACCCCGGAATGGAACTGTCGCTGTTCAGCCGCGACACGATCGCGCTGTCGACCGCGATCGCGCTCAGCCACGGCACGTTCGAGGGCGCGGCGCTGCTCGGCATCTGCGACAAGATCGTGCCGGGCCTGCTGATGGGCGCGCTGCGGTTCGGGCATCTCCCGATGGTGCTGATCCCCGGCGGCCCCATGCCGACGGGCCTGCCGAACAAGGAGAAGGCCGCGGTGCGCGAACGATTCGCGACGGGCGATGCGAGCCATCAGGAGCTGCTCGACGCGGAGATCGCGGCGTATCACGGCAAGGGCACCTGCACCTTCTACGGCACCGCCAATACCAACCAGATGATGATGGAGGTGA
>CAXTVB010000102.1:0-9297 GCA_964247555.1 uncultured Sphingomonas sp.
GCCAGGCGATCCAGTCGGGCCACCAGCTGCCCTTGGTCTCGACCGCGCCGGCGACGAAATCGTCGAACGATGCGGGCTGGGCGTCGTTGGTCCAATATTGATATTTGCCCGCCGCCGGTGGGTTCACGACGCCGGCGATATGGCCCGACCCGGCAAGGACGAAGCGGATCGGTCCCGTGAACTGATCGGTGATCTTCCACACGCTGGCCGCCGGGGCGATATGATCCTCCCGCCCCGCCTGGACATAGGTGGGCGTCGCGACAATGCGCAGATCGATCGGCGTGCCACCCGCGGACAGAGCGCCCGGCTGCGCCAGCCGGTTGTCGCGGTACAGGTCGGTCAGATAGCTCATATGCCAGGCGGCGGGCAGATTGGTCGTGTCGCCGTTCCAGTGGAGCAGGTCGAACGCCGCATAATCCTGGCCGAGCAGGTAGTTGTTGGTGACGTAGTTCCAGATCAGGTCGCGGGCACGCAGCGTGTTGAACGTCATCGCCATGTAGCGGCCGTCGAGGAACCCGCCCTGCGACATCGCCTTCACCAGCGCCAATTGGTCGTCGGTCACGAACAGCTTCAGCTCGCCCGCGTCCGCGAAATCGACCTGCGCGGTGAAGAAGGTGGCGCTGGTCACGCGGTCCGCCTGCTGCTCCGCCGCCATCACCGCCAGCGTCGCGGCGAGCGTGGTGCCCGCCACGCAGTAACCGATCGTGTGGACCGCGGGGACGTCCAGCAGCGTGCGAATGGCGTCGATCGCCTCGCGCTGCGCGGCGATGTAGTCGTCCCACGTCACGTCGCCCATCGTCGCATCGGCGGATTTCCACGACACCATGAACACGGTCAGCCCCTGGTCCACCGCCCAGCGGATGAAGCTCTTCTCGGGGGTCAGGTCGAGGATGTAGAAGCGGTTGATCCAGGGCGGGAAGATGACCAGCGGGGTCGCCAGCACATCGTCCGTCGTCGGCGCATATTGGATGAGTTCGTACAGGGCGGTGCGGTGGATGACCTTGCCCGGCGTCGTCGCCAGGTTCCGCCCGATCTCGAACGCGCCCTGCGTCACATGCGTGAGCTGGCCCTTCGCCAGATCGCCGAGGAAATGCGTCATCCCCTTGACCAGATTGTCACCGCGGGTCGCAATCGTCCGTTCGATCACTTCCGGATTGGTCAGCGCGAAATTGGATGGGCTGAGCGCGTCGAGCATCCCGCGCGCCGCGAACCGCAGCCGCTCGCGCGTCGCATCGTCGATCCCCTCGACCCCGTCGACGCCGCGCAGCAGATGGTCGGCGACGAGGTCGTAGCTGCGCCGCATCAGGTCGAACCCCGGATGCTCGCGCCACACCGCCGCCTTGAACCGCTTGTCGCGTTCGGGGGCGGGGTCCTGCTCGGCCGGCGGATCGAGGAACCGCTCCCACAGCGCGAACCCCTCGCGCCAGAAATCGCGCGCACGCTCCAGCGCGGCGGGATCGGTGAGGCCGGGCACCGCTGGCACCGCCCCCGGCCGCGCCAGCGTCGCGAGCCCCGCCTCGACGGCGGCGCGCTGAAGGCTGAGCATCTGCTTCGGCCAATCGGCCATAGGCGATGTCGACTCGTCGGACGGCGTCGGTTCGGCCATGCGCATCTTCTCCTGGCCATCCCTTACCCCCATCCGTCATGCCAGCGGAAGCTGGCATCTCGCGGTATAGTGGTCGCCGATAACCAAGAGACCCCAGCTTTCGCTGGGGTGACGGGTAGGTTAGGGTGACCGCGAGAAAGGCCCGCCCCATGTCCGACGACGAATTCTACCGCATCAAGCGTCTGCCGCCCTATGTCATCGCCGAAGTGAACGGCATGCGGGCGGCGGCGCGCGCGGGCGGGGAAGACATCATCGATCTCGGCATGGGCAACCCCGACCTGCCGCCGCCGCCGCACGTCATCGAGAAGCTGATCGAGGTCGCGCGCAAGCCCGACGCGCACGGCTATTCGCAGTCCAAGGGCATCCCCGGTCTCCGCCGCGCGCAGGCGAACTATTATGGTCGCCGCTTCGGCGTCGATCTCGATCCCGAGACCGAGGTCGTGGTCACGATGGGATCGAAGGAGGGGCTCGCCAGCCTGGCGACCGCGATCACCGCGCCGGGCGACGTCGTCCTCGCCCCCAATCCCAGCTATCCGATCCATACCTTCGGCTTCATCATCGCGGGGGCGACGATCCGCGCGGTCCCGACGACCCCCGACGACGCCTATTTCGAAAGCCTGGAGCGCGCGATCGCGTTCACCGTGCCGCGCCCCAGCGTGCTGGTCGTCAACTACCCGTCGAACCCGACCGCGGAGACGGTCGACCTCGCCTTCTACGAACGGCTGGTCGCCTGGGCGAAGGAGAACAAGGTCTGGATCGTGTCCGACCTCGCATATTCGGAACTGTATTTCGACGGTAAGCCGACCGTCTCGATCCTGCAGGTCGCGGGCGCGAAGGACGTCGCGGTGGAATTCACCTCGCTGTCGAAGACCTATTCGATGGCGGGCTGGCGGATGGGGTTCGCGGTCGGCAACAAGAAGCTGATCGCGGCGATGACGCGGGTGAAGTCGTATCTCGACTACGGTGCGTTCACCCCGATCCAGGCGGCAGCGTGCGCCGCGCTCAACGGACCGCAGGACATCGTCGAGAAGAACCGCCAGCTCTATCACAAGCGCCGCGACGTGCTGGTCGAGAGCTTCGGGCGGGCGGGCTGGGACATCCCCTCCCCGCGCGCCTCGATGTTCGCCTGGGCGCCGTTGCCGCCGGCGCTCCAGCATCTGGGCAGCCTGGAATTCACCAAGCAGTTGCTGACCCACGCCCAGGTCGCGGTCGCGCCTGGCGTCGGTTACGGCGAGAATGGCGAAGGGTTCGTGCGGATCGCGATGGTGGAGAACGAGCAGCGTTTGCGTCAGGCGGCGCGCAACGTGCGGCGGTATCTGCAGTCGATGGGCGTGAATACGCCGGCGCAGGGAGCGGGATGAAGGATCGGTAATCCGACCGACCGGTTCCTTCATTCGTCACTCCCGCCCTTGTCCGTCACCCCCGCGAAAGCGGGGGCCCCGCTTCTTCGGGCCGCAGGAAGACGCGGGACCCCGGCTCAAGGCCGGGGCGACGAGGGAGTGAGGCCCTTGGTAACGATGAGGTGGCCCTACTCCGCCGCCTGCATCTCGTCCGGGTCCCGCGCCACATCCCCCGGCAGCGCCCAGATCAGGTCGCCCTTCCCCAGCACGCGCCCGTCCTGCGACAGCACCGAAATGGTCTGCAACGGTCGCCGGTCGCGCTCGTCGACCAGGATCGGATAGGCGGGCACGCACGTCTCCCACCGCTCGCCCCATTGGCGCAGCGCGATCATCGTCGGCAGCAGCGCGAATCCCTTGTCGGTCAGGCCGTACGCGATCTTGCGGCGATCCTCCGGAATCGTCTGCCGTTCCAGGATGCCGTGCCCGACCAGCCGTCCCAGCCGGTTCGCCAGGATGTTGCGCGCGATGCCCAGTTCGGACTGGAATTCCTCGAAATGATGCAACCCGTTGAACGACGCGCGCAGGATCAGGAACGACCAGCGTTCCCCCACCGCCTCCAGCGCCGCGGGCAGGCTGCATTCGAGCAACGGTTCGCGCAGTTTTCCCATGGGCAGCATCCTCTTGGGATTCAGCCTATCGCAGATCGACGATGATGCCCAGACCTTACCAGTTTTCACTTGCAACCGATCGCCGCGATAGATAGGTAGCGGAACGCAACCTTTCTACGGAGCCCGATCATGAACCGCCTCGCTCTCGCCGCGCTCGCGCTGCTCGCCGTCCCCGTCGCCGCCTCCGCGCAGGTCGGTGGCTATTATGTCGCGGTCCCGGCCGCCAAGCCGACCAAGGCCGGCCTCATGACGCATGCAACCTACTGGTCGTTGAAGGACGGTGCCTATGTCGCGCCCCGCGCCTCCGAACGCGATACGGTGCTGTGCCAGCTGGTCGCACGCAATGTCGGGACGCTGTCCAGCTTCACCGCCGGCGGCAACGCCTATGACGCCGATGCGCTGGCCAAGTGCAACGCAAAGGCGAAATGACGCGCTATTGTGTTGCAAAGCAGCACGAGGCGGTCCCATCTAGCCGTTGATGCTGCGCCAATATGAACTCGTCGATCGCGTCCTCGACTACGATCCGGGTGCCGACGAGGCGCTGCTGAACCGCGCCTACGTGTTTTCCCTGCAAGCGCACGGGTCGCAGAAGCGCGCCTCGGGCGACCCGTATTTCAGCCACCCGATCGAGGTGGCGGGCATCCTGACCGACCTGCATCTCGACGACGAGACGATCGCGACCGCGATCCTGCACGACACCGTCGAGGATACGGTTGCCACGCCCGAGGAGATCGAACGCGTCTTCGGCGCGTCCGTCGCTCGGCTGGTCGACGGCGTCACCAAGCTTTCGAAGATCGAGGCGCAGACCGAGAACGAGCGCGCGGCGGAAAACCTGCGCAAGTTCCTGCTCGCGATGTCCGACGATATCCGCGTGCTGCTGGTGAAGCTCGCCGACCGGCTGCACAACATGCGCACGCTCCACCATATCGCGAAACCGGAGAAGCGCCGCCGGATCGCGAAGGAGACGATGGACATCTACGCCCCGCTCGCGGAGCGGATCGGCATGTACGAGTTCATGAAGGAGATGCAGACGCTCGCCTTCGCGCAGCTCGAGCCCGAGGCGTATGAATCGATCACGAAACGCCTGGCGCAGCTCAAGGACGGCGGCGGCGGCGACCGGATTGCGAAGATCGGGTCGGGGCTGAAGCTGCTGCTGGGCCGCGCCGGGATCGACACCGATATCTCGGGCCGTGAGAAGCATCCGTACAGCATCTGGAAGAAGATGGCCGAACGGCACATCAGCTTCGAGCAGCTGTCCGACATCATGGCGTTCCGCGCGATCGTCCCGACCGTCGAGGACGCCTATGCCGCCTTGGGCGTCATCCACCGGCGCTGGCCGATGGTGCCGGGGCGGTTCAAGGATTACATCTCGACCCCCAAGCGCAACGGCTACCGATCGCTCCACACCACCGTCATCCACGCCGAGAATGCGCGCGTCGAAATCCAGATCCGCACGCCGGAAATGCATGCCGAGGCCGAATTCGGGCTGGCCGCGCACTGGGCCTACAAGCAGAGCGGCGTGCGTCCGGAGACGCAGCACAGCTGGATCGCCGACCTGGTCGAGATCCTCGACACCGCGGAGAGTCCCGAGGAGCTTCTCGAACATACCAAGATGGCGATGTACGCCGATCGCATCTTCGCGTTCAGCCCCAAGGGCGAGCTGATCCAGCTGCCCAAGGGCGCGACGCCGATCGATTTCGCCTATGCGGTGCACACCGATCTCGGCGACCAGGCGGTGGGCGCGAAGGTCAATGGCCGCGTCGTGCCGCTGCGCACCCCGATCGAGAATGGCGACCAGGTGCAGATCCTGCGAAGCAAGGGCCAGTCGCCGCAGCCCGGCTGGTTGAACTTCGCGATCACCGGCAAGGCGCTGGCCGCGATCCGCCGCCATCTGCGCCACACCGCACGCGACGAGCAGATCAAGCTCGGCCGCAACCTGTACGACGATATCGTCCACCGCCTGCCCGCGCAGATCGGCGGCGAGGCGATGGGGCACGCGCTGAAACGGCTGAAGCTCCCCGACGAACCGGCGCTGATGATCGCGATCGCCCGGCGGACGCTGTCGGATGCAGCGGTGATGGAGGCCTTGATGCCCGGGTCCGCGGGCGCCGACGTCGCGCAGCCGCACGCGCTGGCGCCGCAATCGAGCGCGATCTCTATCCGGGGGCTGACGCCGGGCGTCGCCTACGACCTGGCGACCTGCTGCCACCCCGTGCCCGGCGACCGCATCGTCGGGCTGCGCCGGCCCGATGCGGGGATCGAGATCCACGCGATCGATTGTGGCACCTTGGCCGACCTCGCCGAACGGTCCGCCGACGAGACCGACTGGGTCGACATCTCCTGGGGCGACAAGACCGAGGGCGCGACCGCGCGGATCGCGGTCGAGGTGAAGAACGAACCCGGTGCGCTGGGCACGCTCGCCACCGTCATCGGCGCGCACAAGGCCAACATCATCAACCTGCGGCTGGATAATCGCGATACCGGGCTGCACACCAACATCATCGATGTCGAGGTGCACGACGTATCGCAACTGATGCGGCTGCTGGCGGCGCTGCGCGCGACCGATGTGTGCACGAAGGCGGAGCGGGTTTAGCGATTCCGGTTCGTTCTCCTGCGAAAGCAGGAGTCCAGGGTCGCAAGGTCGACGATCGTTACCCTGGCTTCGTGCGTTCGCAGGAAAACGCTACCACAATCGCCGCACGCCGAAGCCGTCGAACAGCGTTTCGTTCGACACGAGATACGCATCCTCGATCCGCGCCTGCGCGATCAGCAGCCGGTCGAACGGGTCGCGGTGTGGGATATCCAGCATGCCGGCCAGATCGCCATGCGCCATCGTGAGAGCGAGGGGTTCGAAACCGTTCTCCACGATCCGAGCATCCATCAGCCCGGCAATGGCGGTCGCTTCGGGTAATTTGCCGATATGATATTTGGTACCGACTTCCATTGCCGACACGCTGCTGACCAGGACTTGCGCGCCCGGCGCTCCGATCGCTTCACGCGCTGGGACGCTCAACTTCCGATCGCCGAGCAGCCACCACAATATGGCGTGCGTATCGAGCAGAAGCTTCATCCGCCTTCCCACAAACGCAGTTCGTCTTCCGGCAAAGGATCAAAGAAGCTGTCGGGAATTGAAAATTGCCCTTTCATCGATCCGAACACGCGCTTCGGTTTGGCCTCCACCGGCACCAACCGCACCTGCGCCTTGTCGCCGCGCGCGATGACGATCTCCTCGCCGTCCACCGCGCGGGCGACCAGGCTCGACAAATGCGTCTTCGCTTCGTGCATCTTTACCGTCGTCGCCATCTCGGCCTCCTGGCTGATACTTAGCTAAGTTAGCTTACCCGTTCAACAAGCAGGTGACGATGCGGGGTGCGCGCGCTACCACTCCGCATCATGCATCGCCCGGCTTTATCGATCGTCGTCCCCTGCTACAACGAAGCGGCGTGCCTGCCGCTGCTGCACGAGCGCATCACCAACGCGGCGCGGGGCGCGGTGGGCGAGGATTACGAGATCGTCCTGGTCAACGACGGATCGCGCGACGACAGCTGGGCGGTGATGCAGCGCCTGGCCGCCACCGACGCGCACCTCGTCGCGATCAACCTGTCGCGCAACCATGGCCACCAGCTGGCGCTGACCGCGGGGCTGGACCTGTGCGGCGGCGCGCAGATCCTGATCATCGATGCCGATCTGCAGGACCCCCCCGAACTCCTCGCCGACATGCGTACGGCGATGGCGGCGCAGGGTGCCGATGTCGTCTATGCCGTCCGCCGCAAGCGCGAGGGCGAGAGCCTGTTCAAGAAGGCGACCGCGGCGCTGTTCTACCGCGTGCTCGACCGCGTGACCGACACCCCGATCCCGCTCGACACCGGCGATTTCCGGTTGATGAGCCGGCGCGCGCTCGACGCGTTTCTCTCGCTGCCCGAACAGGCGCGCTTCATCCGCGGGATGGTCGCCTGGGTCGGCTTTCGCCAGGTGCCCTTCCCCTATGACCGCGCGGAGCGGCACGCGGGCGAGACCAATTACCCGATCGGCAAGATGATCCGGCTGGCGTTCGATGCGGTGACGGGCTTTTCCACCGCCCCCTTGCGCTTCGCCAGCCATGCCGGGCTCGCGCTGACGGGCGCGTCGCTGCTGCTGTTCGTCTATATCGCGATCGGCTTCTTCACCGGCAGCGCGGTGCAGGGCTGGACCTCGACGATGCTCGTCGTCGTGCTGCTGGGCGCGGTGCAGATGTTCGTGCTGGGGATGATCGGCGAATATCTCGGGCGGCTCTATATCGAATCGAAGCACCGGCCGCTCTACATCGTCGCCGACGTGGCGGGGCCGGTGCTGGGGCGGGCGACTTTGGGGTTTCGGGCGGAGCCGGTGGAAGACGCTTCCCAAACGTCAGATCCTGTCCAGCCGCCGCGCCCCGCCCTTTCGTCACCCCGGGCTTGACCCGGGGGCCCGCTTCTTCGGCGTCCCGGTGAAGCGGGACCCCGGCTCGAGGCCGGGGCGACGATAGGATCAGGTCGACCGGATACGAATCAAGCCGGCACCGCCAGCGTCACGATCGACACGCCCGGCGTCATCGGCACCCGGCCGACCAGATGGCGTTCCAACCGGAAGATCCGCTCGAACAGCGCGTTGATCGGCTTGGCGGGCGGCGAATCGTCGCTGTCGTCGCGCCCCGTCAGCCGCCCCGCGACCCGCGCCGCCGCGGCCAGCGGGAACAGCAGCGAATTGAAATAGCCGAGCTTCACCGGTTTCAGCCCCGCCGCCCCGATCGCGGCGACCAACGTCTTCTTCGAATAGCGGCGGTGATGGTGGTTGACGGTGTCGTGCGCGCTCCACATCCATTGATGCGCGGGCACCGCGATCAGGATCTTGCCCCCCGGCTTCAGGCATTTCGCCATCGCGGCGAGCGCGGCGACATCGTCCTCGATATGTTCGACGACATCCAGCACCGCGACCAGGTCGTAGGCGGCACGCGGCACGCCCGGCAATTCGGGTAGCGGTGCCGCACCGACCGTCCGGCCCAGCCGCTTGCTGGCGATGGCACGCGCCGCGGGATCGATCTCGATCGCGTCGACCGTGCCGAACCCGCTCAGCATCGGCAGATTGTGCCCGGTGCCGCAGCCGATCTCCAGGATCCGCGCGCCGCCCGGCAGGTCGGCATAGCGCGTCAGATAATCCGCCAGGATGTCGCGGCGCGCACGGTACCACCAATGGGTGGAATCATGCGCCGCCATGCGGTCGTAGACGATGCGGTCCATATCAGCCGAACACCCAGAAGCGGTTGAGCACGAAGGTCACGATCGCCGCGAGGAAGATCGCCGGGATCAGCGGGACCCAGGGCGACAGGTGCAGCAGCGCGGTGCCGATCCAGGTCACGACGGCGTTGAGCGCCAGCCCCGACGCCTGCACGGCCACGAATTTCGCATGCTGCCCGAACCCGGCCTCGCGCGTGCCGTGATCCTTGAAGCTCCACTTGCTGTGGAGGAAGAACCCGACCGTCACCGCGACGGCGAACGCGAACGGCACCGCCAGCACGGCGCGCGTCCCCGGAAACACGAAATGCGTCAGCGGCAGGTAGACGAGCGAATAGACGACGCTCGACACGCCGCCTGCGATCCCGAAGCGCACCAGCTGCCCCAGCATCCCGCTCGCGCGCATCGCGTCGAACCGTCGCAGCAGCGCCGTC